>JAQFVO010000754.1 GCA_027942505.1 Endozoicomonas sp.
TTGACTTTATCAAGTGACGTGGACATGACCGGTGAGCACTGGTACTGCATACTGCGCGACCGCTGCGGCGCACCTTCCGCACCGTTGCCGATAGAAGCCGTCGCACCGAACCAGGTTCGGGTGCTGGACACATTGCCTTATATCGAAGAAGACCCCGAACGGGAGCCGACGCATTACTCAATCGGGCAGGGTGCCAAGGTCAGTTGGCCGGTGAAGATTACTGCCATCACGCCGGAAGCGGACAATAAAATCATCATTGCCGGCTGTATTGAATCTGAGTTTGTTCACAGCGTCGACCAGGGCGTGTTGCCGCCGCCACCGCCGGAGGTAAAACCACCACCGCCGGGCCTGGTTATTCATAACCTGTTAGCGACACAAGGCGGCACTGTTCATGCGCCGGTGATTTTTTTGTCCTGGGATATCGCCGTGGGTGCGGATCGCTATGTAATTGAGTACAGTGCTGACGGCCAGCAGACATGGCAACCGGCAGGCACTGGCCATTCGTTTATCAACCAGCATGAATTCACTGCTGAAATGGGGCTGATAACCTGCCGCGTGGCTGCCGTGGGTGCCATTCGTGGTGAATGGGCAGACATTGTTGTCAATGCCGGCGGTGATTTTGACACGCCGGGCCAGGTGCAGCTGGAGCTGGTTGAACCGTTTACCGGTGATGCCATGAAGGTGCGGTGGGACAAACAACCAGCTGCGGCGCGATACTTAGTCAGGGTCAATAGCCATGGCAGTGAAATGCGGGCGTTGTATCTAGACCGGGCGATCACGGAGTATCAGTACCATTACACCGACGCACAACAGGACGCGGCTAGCCGCACCCTGACCATCAAAGTTGCGGCCGAAAATGGCAATGGGATTGTGGGTGAAGCGGGCGAAGTGACAGCCACCAACCCGCCGCCTGCTGTGCCGGATAATGTAGAAGTCACCGGGTTGCTCAACACTATTATGGTGCAGTGCCGTCATCCGGACGACACCGACCTGCGGGAGTTGCGCGTTTATGGTGAGCAGCAGACAGGCTTTACGCCGTCACCGGACAACTTGCTTGCTACGTCACAAAATGCACTGTTAAGTGTCACAGTGCCGACCAACACACATTGGTGGGTGTGCCTGGCTTGGGTCGATCAGTGGGGTGCAACGGATCTGAATTACAGTGGTGAGTTTGAAGCTGAAGCCAGTCAAATATTGGAAACGGTCATCGGCCCGAACAGCATTGAAACGCCAATGCTAAAAGCTGAAATCATCACTTCTGAAAAAGTCGTAGGAGGTACTTTTACGGGACGAGAATTTAATGCTGCAATGACCGTAACCGCAGGCACTGGTTCTAATGCTGCTGGCATAAATGGCAGTGTGGAATCAAATGATGAATCTTTTAATGACACAGGAATTTGGGCAGGTTCGGATGTAAACAATGTTAGTTCTGCACCGTTTAAAGTTAGCAAAAATGGACGTGTCGAATCAAGAAATACTTATATTAGAGGTGAACTAGAAGCAGTTTCTATAAACGGTGGAGTAATTACTGGAGCACTGATAGAAGGTTCTGTTATTGTTGCAAGCACTGCAATGTTTACCACAAATGCTTTTGACACTGGACATCCACCAAGGTTTTTTTATATTCCTGATACACATATATTTCCAGAAACACCTTATGTTGTTAGTGAAAAAAAATGGGGTGCTGTGCTACCTTTTGTAGCTGGAGATTATACTGGCGGTGGAATAGGTGAAGCTGAATATGGGGGAAATAAATTGCAATATTATTTGCCTATGCAGAGAGGAAATAACAATACAGCAACGTTAACATTTGCGCTGACCGGTAAATTAACTGGAACAGTTTCTAATTCTTGCGAAGGTTTAAATGCACCACAATCGCCACCTAGTGGAATTGTTACAAGAGATATTTACGTAAATGGTATAAATTCTGGAAAAATTAATTTTCAAATGACTGTTTCGTCAACTACACAATTGTATAGCCATAGCATGGGATCTATGACTTACTATTTTAGTGTAAGAACATCAATATGGGAGATAACCGGATTTAACAACATTGTGACTATACCTATTCCCTTTCAAGCAACAAAAGTAACACTTGAAATTGAAAATATTATTGCTCCGGGTGATTTTACGACGCCAGCTATTGCAGGTATGAATATTCGTGTAGACCCAATAATGAATATGAGTGGTGTATTGTCATCCATAAAAGCCATATCTTGAGGTTTAAATGAAATTAATTGCAAAAATAGGCAGCAGACAACATAAAATAGTTCATGATAATGATTTATTGCCAACAGGTTATGTTAAATTAAAGTCTCCTTGTCCATCTGCTAATCATATAGCAACAGTTGATGGGGAATGGAAATTATCTTATAAAAAAGAACACGCATTAATCTTAAGGCGTAAAGCTTACACTGCCAGACTTGACCCATTAGTTAATGAATATATTGTTAAAACAATATTAAATGATTCTGAGAATATTGCAGTATTAAGGCAGTCTATTGTTGAAACACGAACCGCCATACAACAAGAATATCAATTTGAACCAGATAATCTTTTAATTACCGATGGCAATTCTGAATAGCATCCTTTACAGCAATGCTTGAACCCATCTTTTGCCCGCTTGTCCCGGTACCAGAACTCAGTCGTCATTGGGTAATAGTCATCACACTTTTTGCAGTACTTTTCCAGCACCGGGCAACCTTTCATATCATCCCACCTTATCGCTTTCATACAATCCCGCCTATACTGTAACCGCCGACCTTCGGCCAGCGGCCTGCACATCACCACACTTCTGGGCCGCTGCCTAGTCCAGTGCATTCATAGCGTTATAGATATTCATCACTTTAATCTTCTCACTAATGTCATTAAAATTTTTAGTTTCAGGAATATAAAGGCAATGCAGCACGGCAACATACCCTGCAAGATCATTGAATGCTGACATGATTTTTTCACGTTCATAACCTGGCACATAGACATCCATTATATTGACCAGTTCAGTACCAAGACTGTTTAATGATTGATTCATCTGCCAGCGCATGTGGTCCATATTGACTTTCATTCTGTCTACTCCGGCCATACCAGCGTATCCTGCAAAAACCGTTCACCATCAGCAATGTAATGCAAGCCTGGATACTGACCGCACCAATTCCGGCCGTAATACTTAACCATGGTATCCCGCGCCTTTTTGGCATCGGGTGCTGTGATTTTCACGTAACCGGGATAACCCATGTGATTAGTGCCAAACGTAAAATAAAAATCCATGACTAACACCTCAGTTGTGACAATAATTAAGCCGCTGTAGCAATCGATGAATTAATTTAGGTCGCTGTCGGTGCGTCAATTCGTGATCCAGCAGCTGCATGATGCGCCAGGGATTACGCACCACTTTTATTCGACTCAGACACTGATGACAATGGCCGTGAAGAATTGCCCGATTTTTTGCTACGATGCCGGTATTGATCACGATGAAACATCTCCGCAGTTACATGAATAGACAAATGCATCAGCGCAATGCGCCTGGCACAACGACGTAACGCCTGCAGGTCTTTAACAGTGGTTTCCATTGCTTTTGCTTTTCTGTCTATGGGCCCTGGTGTGCCATACATGGCCACCAGTACTGCGACTTTTTTTGGACCCAGCGCAATCGCCAGGTCGTTATCCAGTGCCAACAATTTTCGACCGGTGCGACGGCCTTGCCACAACGGTACGCTGCCAGCGGATCGGGTAGATCGTGGTTCACGAAAATGGACAATGACGCTGTCGCCGGTACCAAACTCCAGCGATTTATAGATGTAGCGCCAGCTGGCCCAGTCTTCCAGCAGCGTGTCAATTAAATCAGGCCGGCGCGCCATAACTGGTCACCTTTGCCAGGGCTGTTGGGTGTAACAGGTATTGACAAAACAGCTCAATATCCATGCAAATGCAGCCGCGCACGTCATGCTCCTGAAAAAAAGCGTTCGGATGCATCATAACTTGCCAGGAACGGTGATCAGCACGAAAAGCCAGCACTGGTATTTTTTCTTTATCATTAGCGTTGCGGTAACACTGCGACCACCAGTGTCGCAATTGCGTGTCACTGATTTGCTTCCAGCGTTTGATTTCTATGCTGAACTCACCGGCCGCTGTGCTGGCGTCGGTATCGTCACCACTGTCGCGGCACTGTGCCAAATTGCGCCGCAGCTTGACG
Organism: Endozoicomonas sp.; assembly: GCA_027942505.1. Classification (GTDB taxonomy): domain Bacteria; phylum Pseudomonadota; class Gammaproteobacteria; order Pseudomonadales; family Endozoicomonadaceae; genus Endozoicomonas. The sequence goes on from JAQFVO010000754.1 coordinate 4,190, forward strand.
CGCCCGTCGGTCAGTGCAGCTACGTGTCGGATAAATTCACGTTCACCGCTAACACCTTTGGTGCGGGATTTTTTGCCTGTTTTGCGATTGTCAGATTTCACAATAAAACCCACTGGTCAGCTCCAGGTTATCTGATTGAATGCTGCACAGGCCACGTGCGGTGCCGTTGGTCATTTGTCGTATTCGACCGCCTTGTTGCTCAAACCTTAGCGTGTCGCAGTGCAGTTTGCGCCGCTGACGGCGTTTGGACATGGTTGCTAACGGTGATGGTTTGGTTTTCATGTTGACCTCCTGAGCGGCCGGTTTGATACTGCAATTGCCTACAGTTAGTAAATTTTTTATTTACTAATTCACAATCTTCTGTGGTAGGCTTGGCCCCGCTCGTCCAGACCTGGCTGAATACCAGTGTAGGGCGGGGTCTTTCATTCTCCGATCAGGGCGGCATGCGTAATGCCGGGTGTCCTGACTCATATAAAACCTTCGGGGAAAGGTCAGGGGGCTGCTTACAGGCTTATTCAGCGCCCGGCACCCCTATTACTTACCCCCCCCCTCAACATGCGCCGTTTTCCTTGTTGATTCTGATCATGGTTAAGTCGACTGATAAAATCCGCTGCTGCCTGACACCGGCAGTTAAGCATCTGGTAAATCTGATGCAGCGAACCGCCACATACCTGCATTTCGCAGATCAATGTTGGCAGATCGCGCAATTGATTTTCGATCTGGTCTGTGTTTCCTGTTTGCATTATGTTCTCCAGTTACAAAGACGCCAGGTACAGGACACCTTCTTGCGACAGTGTGACCTGTTTGGCTGGCCGACCACGTTTACTTTGAACAGGTTCAATGGTCAGCAACGGCGGGATAAAAGTCAGGCAATAGCTGATGCCGTTGTTCAGTGCCTCCTGTTTGATGCGGTTGTTAAACCAGTTATAAATATCGGACATCAGGCACTGGTTATTGTGACTGGCGACCGCACGCAGTATGCCTTCACCTATTTGCCGGTGATAATCCGACAAGCGTTGTTCGTTAAAAAATTGATAGACGTACAGTACCGATTGTCTGGAAAAATCACTCCAGGCCAGTGCTGCAGACAAATCGCAGCTCATAATCAGGTCGCGGTTATCAAGCAAGGCAAACAGCGAAGCCAAAATCAAAACGTGCAACCGGTGTCGTCGGCAAAGTGCCTGAACCTGTTCGCAGTCCGGCAAATTGACCAGTTTCGGATAAACGTCAACCCACAGCTGCCTGGCTGTTGCATCCAAAGTGACGGGCCTGGCCATGTTGTTTTGTTTACGATAATGGCATTCAAACGAGTTGTGGCGAGCAAACATGATGCAATGCATCAGACGGTCAGCCAGTTCCGACAAACTTGCCGCATCTATGGGTTCCGGGATGGGTTGTCGACGGGTAGTAGACGTCCAGAGAATCAACATTCGATTCAGCATGCCGTTAACCGACATCACCGCGTTTTGCCGATGATCGCACAGTTCACTTGGGGTGATATTGCCCACCAGGACAAAATACGGATCGGTAACACAGACACGGTCACGCTTGGTCAGTGGCCGGATGATTTTGCCATCGTAGCCATTGCGCAATACGTGAGACAGCGTATTACCCTGGCGTTCAGCCATGTTGAGCACGTTGCCAAATTCGCTTTCTATAATCAGAAAACGTTTATCCGTGATTTCAATCGCTGTTTCATCTTTGCCAATTTTCAAAGAGTCAGCCTTGGCCGCGGCCAACCCTTCACCAGACGACAGGCCGCCTTCATGCACATCAAGCTGCGGATATTCAGCAATGCCTTCTGTTTGACCTTGTTGCAACTGGTTATCAAACTGTGTTTGCAGACACTCTTCTACCTGTTTGAATATTTTTTTCGGACCGTATTCCGAGGTGCCTTTGCCCATGCCAGTAGGTCCAACCAGCAGCATAAAATTATTCAGTCGTCTGCATTCATCACCAATCTGGACAAAACGCAACGGTCCAATCAACGCCGAAAACCACGCCAGTGCATAGGCAGCCACAGCCACCGGCACTGCTTCGGAATATTTGGTGCACAGCGAAACAATGTCACCGAGCAAGCCTGGGAACATAACGTTGCTGGCCCTGGGTGGTGACTGGATGATGTCGGTTGGTATGTCCAGGCGGTTGAAATAACACGCTTTTTCCATTTTGCTGTCAATAGCGGCAGCAATGCCCGGACTGTCAACCGTTATCCCCTGGCTAAAAATTGTTGATGTGGTCATTGTATGACTGTCTGTACGACATCTGTTGGCCAGTATCGCACCACTAATTCTGCCGGATTGTCTGCCAGCAGTGCAGCTAGCAGTTCTGTTTCTACTGCGGCGCAACAATCAGCAAGCAATACGACAATGACCATCAAATTGTTGGTTGGCCACTGGTAGTGCCAGTGTTCGGTGGCATTGGTTAGCATGGCGTGGTTAAAAAAACCGTTTTTTCGTTCGCGCTTGGCGTGCTTAAAGCAGTCAGGTCCGACAAAAATAAACAGTAGTGGCAGGCCGGGTATATAGTCTGGCCAGCCCGGAGGAAGGGAACGCATGAAAATTACTCTTTGTCAGGAAAAAAGACAGCAGGATCAACACTGTAATCACGGCAATATTTCAGGATGCGGCGTACTGTCGGAAAACTGTTGTGATTCATCAGATTGCTGACGACTGGGGACGATACGTTTAACCGGTCAGCCAGTTGATTCTGGTTCAGATTGTTCTGTTCCAGGTACTGGCGCAAAGGATGTCGTTCATTTTTCATATCGGACAACCAGTTATGCAATTAATAAACGCTAATCATTAAAGATTAAGCTGATTAATTACGCAAGAAAAATTATATACGCTACTTTTTACGAATTATTAATTCTTAAAAATACATGAGGCAATGTTATGTCGTGGCAGGACCGTTTTTATGACCTGTTGGGCAAGTCAAAATACGGAACAATCAACGAATTGTGCAAAGAGGCCGGGATCGCCAGCAGCACGTTTGGCAATGCGCTCAAAGGCAGCCATGTGCCAAAACCGGTCACTATGGACAAAGTTGCCAGTGTACTGGGCACTACCTGGCAATATTTGTTAAACGGCGATGAACAACAAGCTGTGCCCAATACGCAGGTGCCGGTGCTCAAGAAAGACCAGGTGCCGGCCTGGCTGAACAAATCGCTTGATATTGAGGACTGCAATAAAACAATTAATGCGCCTTTTCCGGTAAAACGTAACTGTTTTGCCTGGCAAGTCAGCACGGATGACATGGAGCCAGAATTTTATCGGGGATCGTATGTACTGCTGGATAAAAGCGAGGATTACGCCATTAAGCATATTCATCGCCGACTGTTTGTGCTGGTCGGCATTATCAATACGTCAGGGCATTTTGGCATAACAGACATCAGCAAATTCTTAGACCATGTTGATAGTAAAATTCCAAACAACACTGAGTCTGCACCTGTCAGTTACTCCGATATGATCCTGTGCGAATTATGCAAAACCATACAGGGTTATCAGCTGATGTCGGCAAATCGTCGGTTTACCACGGCGCTGGACAGAAAAAAACATCAGATTCTGGCACAAGCACGTTATAGCATTAATGTCTATTAAACATTGTTTAAATAAATTATGTTGCCTGAATATGATTTGTTTCTATTAAAATCTGATTTAAATTGTATTTATTTCTACAACGTAATCCGTTGCGGCACTAAGGATGCAACCGTTTTTAATTAATTCGTACCCCCCGGTGTGTTGCACGCAGATAGCGTATATATAAAACAGGTTTTTTATATTGTTTTTTTATAATGTGTTTTATATTTTGCGAATAATTAAAAGCGAAACTAGTTTTTACCAAACCTTAATTGTGAGGTCTGGTTATGTTTCAATATTCTGACAACGACTATGCACCCGGCACAGTCATTTACCATCATCCTGAATTTTTGTACCGCAAGGCACCCGGCATCAGTTCAACGCAGGTGAAAACGTTTGCCAATCAGTCAGCTGCCCACTATCACCATCACTTTTTGGGCGAACCGGCAGTGCGCGCTGAATCGGCCGCTATGGTGCTTGGGTCTTTGGTGCATTGCCTGGTGCTGGAACCGGACCAGGTCAACCACCGCTATCGGGTGCTGGATGAATCCGACGACCATGTGCTGCGCACTGTGCCGCAGCTGAAATCGTGGTTGCAACAGCGTAATTTGTCGCAGGCAGGCAACAAGCAGGAATTAATCGAACGCATTATGCAGCACGATGCTGATGCACCAGTGTGGTCGGTCATACAGGAACGCATGAAAGAAAAACATCAAAAACTGATAAAACGCGATGTTATGGAGCATGCGCAGCTTATGGCCAGCAGCGTGATTGACCATCCAAAAGCCAGGGTGCTGTTGCAAAATGGCGAGCGTGAAGTGTCTGTCTGGGGCAAACATGACGACACTGGGCAAGTAATCAAGTGCCGGCCTGATTTGCTGCAAAGTGGTGGCGGTCTGTGCATAGACCTGAAAACCTGTCAGTGTGCTGCACCGCAAAAGTTTACCCGCAATGTCATCGATCTTGGTTATGACTTGCAGCAGGCACACTATTTACAGGTTTTGAACAGCGCCGGCATCGATGTTGACACGTTTGTGTTTATTGCCGTGGAAAGTGAACCGCCTTATTTGACACAAATTTATTTGCTGGACATGAAAGCCAGTACTGCGTCACTAAAACGCTGGCAACGCATCATGCAGCGGTTGCGACAATGCCAGGATGAGGATTACTGGCCTGGCTATACGGATGACACACAGCTGGTGCTGCCAAAATGGTATTACCAGCAGCATGCTGCGGAGATTGAACATGTTTAAGCGTAAACCTGTCGCGGTTGAAGATATGGCTGAATACTGGATGAACAGGATTCTGGATTGTTTGAATGAATCATTTAATGACCAGGATATCGTCCATTGTAAGTTATTTGCCATTTTGTACATCGGCCATTCACTGGATGCCATCGATACGCGGTTGATGAACGTGGAAAATTTGCTGCTGGGTATTTACGAAGCTTATTGTACAGCCAACACAAAAGAGTTAGACGATGAACAATCTGATTGCGATTAATCAAATTCTGGATAATGAGCAGCAAATTGCACGGTTGCAGCGTTTGGCAGAAATCATGGCCACAGCACAGGTGACGGTGCCAGATGGCATTCGTGGCAATGTTGGTGATTGCTTTATGATTTGTGTACAGGCGCACGTCTGGAACATGTCGCCATTTGCCGTGGCACAAAAAACGTTCACTGTGAAAGGAAAGATTGGCTATGAAGCGCAACTGGTTAGTGCAGTCATTACCCGTCATGCACTGAAAGACAAGCCTGTATTTGATTATTCAGATGGCTGGGAGAAGGTGCTGAACAAGTTCACTACTGCAAAAAACAATGGCAAGGAGTACACCGTTTCAAGCTGGAAACCACAAGATGAGGATGGTTTGTATGTCGATATATCAGCAACGCTAAGGTCAGAGGACCAGCCGCGCACAATGCGCATTTATTTGAGCCAGGCGTACCCACGGCAATCGAGTATTTGGGCTACCGATCCGAAGCAGCAACTGGCTTACACCGCCATCAAAAAGTTTGCCAGGTTGCATTGTCCTGAGTGCATTCTGGGTGTTATGGACCAGGACGACATTGAATCGGTGCAGGAAAAAGACGTGAC
>JAQFVO010000764.1 GCA_027942505.1 Endozoicomonas sp.
GTCGCGTTCTGAGTACCGGAATTATGGAGAATTGTTAATCAACGAGGCGTCGTCGTAGCAGGAGAACTACACCCAAAGACTTTCACCTTCAATCCATTGCCGATTTATCCCGGTGCACTGGGTTTCCTTTTATCTTTCCCTCAAAATAAGTAAGGTCAGATTCAAGGCTGATTTTTCTCAGTAGTAACCGATAAGACAAAAATCCGCTAACAACGTTCAAACAAGCTACTCTGGTAACTCTTGGAGTCCTCTAATGCTTGCTTCAGTATTCCGGAGTGTGTCTGTTTGAATTTTTCAGGTGGTGTTAGAACTGTGCAATGACAGTTAATGACACCTGACCATAAGGATTCCACGCTGCCTACACCACACAAGGAAAAACTAATGGAACCCTTAGACAGAATACTGGTTGACAGTTGCAGTCAGATGATTAAAGAAAAACTTGAATCACGTGATTATCATCTGGAATTCTCACATGGACGTCCTTTTATCAGTAACACCAGCAATAATCGAGTGGTCTGTATTTATGACGAGCAAGTAACTGACAAAGAGAGGGATGCTCACTTCATCAATCGAGCGAAAGATTTTTTCGAGGTACAAACTGAGAAGTTAAAAGATCTGGCCATCAGAACAATCGTCAAATCAGAGTCCGAGAGACGGCTGGAACTGTCAGAAAATCCAGAGGTTTCTGGCAATTACAATCGTGCCTGTGTGCTGGCGCCAGACACCAAAGTGCTCTCTCATAACCAGCTCCAGTTACTGAAAATAATCCACGAGCATTGTGAGAATAAGCTGTACTTCAACCCTAAACTACAGGCAATTATGTCACTGGATCATCGCTATAGTTATGTACCCGACCGATTTGATAGCCTCACCAGTTGTGATGTTTCCACGCCACTGACTCACTTCAAAGAAATCAGCGCCCAGTGGGATGAAATTGCTTCACTGAAGCACTGGCCTGCTGGTCCTTCTTTCACAGACCAGGTGGTCAGTCAACAGAGCCTGCCAGTACCGGGTCGGCAAGAGGATGTTAAAAGTATTGAGACGGTGGTTGATTATGTGGCAGGTGGAAAACACCGCCCTCTGGTTATTTTTGATGTTGACGATACACTGATCACCCGCGAGGTATTCCAGCATGGGACAACAGCTCTCGTGCCAGTGGCAAGTAATACCTCTGAAATCATGGCCAGAATCCGGCAAAAATCACCAAATGCGGTAATTATTCTGCTCACCCAGACCAGTAAATATCATACCCACAGGAAATTACGTGAGGCGGGAGTCAGCAAGGAGCTGTTTCAAGATATCTTGTGTGTTGCTGATTTGGGGGGGAATAAGTACGATGCCGTTGTGCATTACGTTAAACAGGTCATGCAACAAAAGCCGGACCAGGTATGCTTTGTCGACGACCAGACTAGTTTCCTGAAAATGGTTGAAGATGCGTGCAAGCATCTGAGAATTCACTGCAACACCTTTCATTTCACTGGAGCACAAGGTGCAGTAGCGCGAGTTTATGCGAGCGCCCTGGGTTGCAGTGTGGAAGATTATGTACAGGGAAATTTTTAAACTCAGGCATCACCGCCCGGCAGGTCTTTAGCAAGACGACAAGTGTCTACCCTGCGAGCTGTGCTTGCTGTTTTGCGAGGATGACGTTAGGCGGTTGTGTCTGGGTAATAATTGCGTTCGTTGCTTTTTATGTCAACTGACTCTTCGATTGTTTAGCAGAAAAGAACTGTGACTCATAGAAGCAGCAAAGTGACTGTCCAGTTTTTTGTATTTCGTTCCAGACTGCCCCACTGGGGGGCTGTCCGGGAATAGCCTCCCCTATATTTCTTGATTGTTAAGGTGGGTGTTCTTTATAAATTCATCCTTATAAATTCAGATTTCGTTAAAAACTAGCAATTTGAGTCTTTAAGCCACCTCTGGGTGCTGTAATAAGCCAGCACTGCAACAGAAACAATTATTGACCATACTGTCAGCTTCTATTTCATCAACGTCAACAGGTTCTTGCTTATGTATACGATTTCAAGTGACCCTTCTCACTCCCACCCACAGACCGCCGGCAACATTCCTGCACAGGATCTGGCGGCTACCGGTATCAGCGATGGTGATGACCGCTCAAATCCGTTGAATGAGTCACCAATACTGGCTGCCTGTCGCAATAATAATCTGATCTGGCTCCGGGAGTTACTGACTGAAAGCCCTGACCTGGCGCAACAGACAGCCCGGTCCGGCGAGACCAGCCTCCCGATATCGCCACTACATATTACTGCCCAGGGGGGGCATGTTGAGGCCACAGAATGCCTGCTGAATACGGCCTTGGAGGGGGTGGCTGAGGCAGAAAGGGCCAATGCCGCTATCACGCTCATGACAATGCACCACAAAAAGCATGGCGAGACCCCGCTTTACCTTGCAGCTCAGAATGCCCATGATATGGTTGTCACGGTATTCCTCAAATGCCTGCTGGCATTGCCCGAAGCAGATATTGCCCGAGCACTGGTGGCGGTAATGAATGTTACCCACAAATACGGCCAAACCCCGCTATGCAGAGCTATCCACATTGGCGATGACCAAACGGTATTGTGCTTTTTGCAGGCTCTGAAATCCTTACCGGAGGCCCAAAGAGCCGATACCATGATCGACGTTTTGGGCTCTTGCAAGGGCAATAGGACGCCGCTTTTTATAGCGGCCGTCATGGGCAATAGCGGGATTGCGAAGTCACTGCTGGAAGCCGTTTCAGCGGTACCGGCATCAGAGCGGAGCAAAGTCGTCAGGCAGATGGTTAATGCTACTGCCACCGATGGTTCTACGCCGCTATACATTGCTGTGCGATATGGGTATATCAGGATTGTCCATTATATACTGGCGGTCATCAGTCAAGTGCCGGAGTCAGAGAGAGCCGAGCTTGGTGATGCGCTGGTGAATTGGGCAAACAAAGAAGGAGAAACCCCGCTCTATGCCGCAGCCTCGGGCACAAACAGGGCTATTGTGGTATTGCTGCTGGAGCACGGTGCTGACCCGGAGCGGGCAAAGGTTCGTTGCTTTCCGGGAAGATGCCGGAGGTCAATTACCCCTCGTCAAGTAGCGCACCAACGTCATTGGAAGAATATAGACACCTTGATTGACAAAGCGATTCAGTCGCGCAATGCGGAAAAACTACAGTCCCCTGAGGAACCCACGGAGCATGTGATTCCCTCACATGAACACAAATATGACAGTGTCGACCAGTCTGAAGATGCTGGCGAGTATGATGATGTTGGCCATTATGAAGATATTGGCAAATATCAAAATGTTGACTTAAAGTGATCTGCAAGCATTACAGGTTGCACTGCCGACAGGCGTAGCTGGTGTAATGCAGTCTGAACTCTAGAACCTGTAACAGCGGCATAACCCTGTAAGTGATTTCATGGCAGACATTTGGGAATCATGGTGCGCTGTGAGAGTTCATGATTGAAAATACCAACCAGGCATCAACCTTGAGAAGGCAGAGATGACCTATGGTTTTACGAAATTTTTTAAAGTAGGTTGCAGTAGTCGTCTTTAAACGTTGACCTACCCCACTCCTCACTCCCTCAAATACCATGAAACATGCCTGAATCGCTGGCTAAACACGAGGAATACAAGCAGAAACACTTTATCTGACGAATCAAAAACCTGAATGATCCGGGTGATAACCCCTTAATGGCAGTGCTTGAGGCAACCTACCTTGGGTAGACAGTAAGCGCCTACTCCCGCGCTTCGGGCAGTCAAAGATGGAACCACGAAGGACACGAAGAGCACGAAGGAAAAGAAAATCTCTTCTTAGAGTCCTTCGTGGTTCCATAGGAAAGTTATTGATAATGGCTGGATGAATTTAATGACCACCCTGAGAGGAAACCTACACTGGACAACATAGCTCGCTACATTTTCATCCTGGGCAACCCCCTTCAGGCCTTTAGTGTTCTTATTTTTCTGACTTATTATATCGGACAAACATTAGACGCTACGAGAAATCAAAAACCCCCACCCAATCTCCCCCCTTACAAGCATTAAGGGGGTGCTCAGCCTGATTAATGTCAGCCTTAGAGATTATGAGCAATAGGAAAGCCGTATTGATTCATTTTCTTCCA
>JAQFVO010000873.1 GCA_027942505.1 Endozoicomonas sp.
GCCAGTTCACCCTGACCAGAACATTGTCCGAACAGCTGCAACAACTGGCCCGTGACCAGCAGACCACGTTATACACCGTGATGCTCAGCGCCTTTGCCCTGCTGCTCAGTCGCTACAGTGGCCAAGACGACCTGGCTGTGGGCAGCCCTGTGGCCAACCGCCACCACCCGCAGCTGGAACCACTGGTCGGTTTCTTTGCCAACACCCTGGTGGTACGCACGACAGTAGACGGACAACAACGGTTCCGGGAGCTGGTATCCCAGGTGCACAACACCGTCACCCATATGCAGCAGTATCAGGAGATTCCCTTTGAGCAGCTGGTGGAGCAGCTGGCGGTTGAGCGGGACCCATCCCGTCACCCCCTGTTCCAGGTGATGTTTGCTGTGCAGCACTTTGCTGCTCACGGCAGTGACAGCCTCCAGTTCATGCCCATTCCGAACCAGGCCACGGCGGCCAAATTCGATCTGACTCTGATTATTGACGACAGTGGTGAGCAATTTACCGGCTGGCTTGAGTATCCCGTGGCCCTGTTCAAGAGCAGCACCATTGAGCAACTCTGGCACCGCTATGTGCTGGTGCTGGAACAGGTGGTGGCTGAGCCATTGATGCTATTACAGGATATCAGCCTGCTCAGTCCCGATGATTACCAGAAAGTCGTTGTTGACTGGAATCGTACTGCTAAGGAGCTGCCTGCCGAGCAGCAAAACCTGCTGTTACACCAGCTGTTTGAACAACAGGCAGCACAGTCACCGGACAACATCTGCCTGATATTTAATGGTCAGCAACTGACCAACCGAGAAGTTCAAAACCGGGCCAACCAGCTGGCACAGACTATTCAGGAGCATATAAAAGACAGCGAACATGACGCAGTTCCACCGGAAACCTGTTCCGAAACCTGTATAGTGGTCTGCTGTGAACCCGGCCTGGAGATCAATATTGCCGCCCTGGCGGTGCTCAAGGCCGGTTACGTCTACGTGCCAGTCAATCACAATGAAGCCCCCGAACGCCTCAGCTTTATCGTGGCAGAAACGTCAGCCCCCGTGGTGCTGACCACCTCTGGATATGCCGAGCTGCTGACCGATAATCCAGCCGTTCACACAGTGATGCTGGATCGCTATATTTGGTGCGACACTGACGGCATAAAACCTGAATCGACAGTACAAAACGACTCATTGGCCTGCATTATTTTCACCTCCGGCACAACCGGTAAACCCAAGGGGGTTATGATCTCCCACAGGGCAACGGTCAACCGTATTCAAGACAGCCTGAGCCGCTTCCAAAACCTGAGCAATGACGTCTTTATTCAAAGGCAGGCGCACGGTTTTGATCTGTCCATGATGGAAATATTCTGGTCTATGGCCACGCCCTATCCGGCTGTCATTGCCCCTCAGGAGAGCCGTTATGATCCTGAGTTGTTATGTCATCTCATGGACACATATGCCATCACCATCATGATGGCGGCGCCTTCATTTTTGGAGGCTTTGTGTCATTTCCTGCTGGCAACCAACCGAGCCTTGCCCGCACCCCTGCGCTTAACTGTCTGTGCCGGTGAACCATTGCACCGGAGCCTGGCGCAGCAGTTAACGGCGTTGGCCTGTCATCCGGATTATCGGCTCATTAATGCCTATGGACCCTGTGAGATGACTTTCTATGTGACGGCGCATCGATATATCGGGCAGGTACCGGACAACGGCATTATTGCCATTGGCGCTGGCGTAGCCAACACGCAGCTTTATGTGCTCGACAACGCCGGGAAACCACTGCCCCCCGGAATTCCCGGCGAATTGTGCATAGGTGGCGTATGCCTGTCCCGGGGTTACCTGCACCAGCCGGATTTGACCTCAGCCGCCTTTGTCAGCAACCCTTTTGCCTCTGGCGAAGACCTCGGTTATGACCGGCTTTATCGCACCGGCGATCGGGTGCAGTGGCTGGACAATGGTGAGCTGCAGTACATCGGTCGTACCGATCAACAGGTCAAGATTCGTGGCTATCGCATTGAACCGGCAGAGATCGAGCAGACCATGCTGAGCGTGGCGGGCATTGTTCAGGTGGTGGTACTGCCGCGCTCGCGGGAAGTGTCGGGGCGTGATCCGCACCGTTATGATTACCTGGTCGCTTGGTATATTGCTGATCAGCCAATTGATGACAAGGCTTTACGCAATCAACTGAACAAGAAACTGCCCGCTTATATGGTACCTGCGGCCTATGTAGCGGTAACCAGTTTCCCGACAACGGCCAACGGCAAGCTCGACACCAGGGCCTTGCCAGAACCGGAAATACAAGATGCTGGTGACTACGTTGCGCCAACCAATGCCACCGAAAGCCGACTGTGCCAGCTCTGGCAGTCGCTGTTGGCGGTTGAGCGGGTCGGCATTCACGACAACTTCTTTCATCTCGGTGGCGACTCACTGCTGGCCATCCGACTGTGCCAGCGCATCAGCAATGACCTGTCCGTTGAGGCGCCGGTGGCCCTGCTGTTCCAGTACCCAACGGTGGCCACACTGGCACCGCAACTAATTCGACAAATGTCGTTAATTCCGGCTAAGGGAATGACGCATGGACTAATATCACCTACCCAGCAACAACTCTGGCTCATCGAGCGCGTCGTACGAGGAGCAGCTTACCATTTATCATTACAGGTTCGGCTGAACAGCGAGATCAACGCCGAACAGGTGATCAGGGCAGCACAATTACTAACCGATCGACATTCGGCTTTGCGTACCCGCTTTTATATGAACGACGATAAGCGAATGAATCAACAGGTGGGAGAAAATAAACTAAACGTCGAACGTCTTACGGTAACCCAGGCAGAACTGAATGACAGGGTGGCACAGATCATCAGCACACCGTTTGACCTGAGTCGCAACTGTCCCTTTCGGGTTGCCCTGCTGACCACGGGTGAGTACCAGGTGCTGTTGCTGATGTTCCATCATATTGCCATTGATGGCTGGTCTTTGGAGATTTTGTGCCAAGAGCTGGTCACGCTCTATCAGGCAGGGGTGACAGATAGAGCCACAATGGCAACCACTCTGCCTCCTTTGGCCATTGACTATCTCGATTTTACGCTCTGGCAACAGAATCTTGTGGAACGCCAAAGCCAGTGGTGGCAACAACAACTGGCCGGGCTGGAGCCGCTCAATCTGCCGCTGGATTATCCACGACCACAACGATTTGACTGCCGGGGCGAAAGTCATCAGTTCCAGCTGTCGTCATCATTATCCAACCGGCTGCAACAACTGGTCAGAGACCAGCAGACCACGCTTTACAGCGTTATGCTCAGTGCCTTTGCCCTGCTGCTTGGCCGCTACAGCGGTCAAAATGACTTGGCGGTTGGCACGCCCAGCGCCAATAGAACCCATCCCCAGCTGGAACCACTGGTGGGCCTTGTGGCTAACATCCTGGTGGTACGTACTGTGCTTGATCCGCAGCAGAGTTTTCGTGAACTGCTCGGTCAAATCCACAGCACCGTCACCGATATGCACAATCACCAGCAGATCCCCTTTGCACAACTGGTAGATCAGTCAATCGTTGAGCGAGACTCATCCCGCACGCCCATATTCCAAGTGATGTTTTCAGTTCAGCACTTTGCCATGCCAGAACTCTTGACGGGTGTTGGTACGGTTGAACCCATATTCCTGCCAGACTGGGCTAAAACCGCCAAATTCGATCTCTCTTTGGGCATTGACGATAGTACCAATCCACTTACTGGCGGTATTGAATACGCCGTCGCACTGTTTCGCGCCGATACCATCGAACGCCTCGTAAACGACTATATGCAGATATTGGAACAGGTGGTCGCACAACCTGATATTCGTTTGCAGAATTTGACATCCTCCCGCGCATGGGAGGCTGTCTCTTAATCACAAGTCTCATTACGGGATGACAGGGAGAGTGGGATGACCTCCCTCACCGCTGTCATTGGATTACGCGGACCCCATCTGGCCGGGTTCACATCCCTGTTCCAATATTTGTGACTAAGTGGGCGAGGCTTTATGACAAATTGGTAATCGCATGTACAGGACAGCGGGCGCCCTGGCATGGTTTTCAGTCATCCTCATCCGGCATCCAAAGCCAATTTGGCGCGTTTGGTTTTCACCATTGCCTGACTGAATAAATTGCCAACGAAGATAGCCGCGTTCTCGTTGACCAGCTTGCGGCTGTATTTATGCAAGGCGTCTTGACTCCTGTTTTTGATTTTGGCGTGAATCACCTTAACTCTTTTCTTGTTATTGGATTTTTGGGCGATACCTGAATTCAGGTTTTAACAGAAATATACATGGGGTGCTCTCTCCGAATAATTGAAACAGATGTGCGCTCGAATATCGGCTATTTTAGAGACGATCCTTAACAATAGTAATCCGCCGCCATGTCTGCTTCTATCGTCTCTAGCGAAACAAAAACCATTGTGCTGCAAGTTGAAGTTTCTGTTGAATCTGGCAACATGCTGGAGCTTGAAGATGAGTTACAGCGAGCATTGAATGAAGCAGGGCGGCTCGGAACGCAAGAGATACTGAAACTGTTTGAACCAGCCAATAAAAAGCCCATTGTCGTAAATCAGCAAAAATGGAGCTACAAGGGAAAAGTCCTGAAACGTTATGAAACCCTGTATGGATGTGTTCCCATGGAACGCTCCGTTTACCAGGGAGTGAGAGGTGGGGCTACACTGGCTCCACTTGATTGTCACGCTGGAATTGTTGGCTCTGCTACTCCCAAGTTCGCCAAAGTACTTGCTTGGAAA
>JAQFVO010000882.1 GCA_027942505.1 Endozoicomonas sp.
CGCCATCAGGCGATTCATCAACCCACAGCCATTGCCATACAGCTGGAATCGGTCAGCATTACCTTCCGGCAGCTGGACCAGTGGGTGGAAGAAAGTTGTCGTATTTACCAGCAACAGGGAGTAAAGCCTGGTGATCGTCTGCTGTTTATCACTGCCACTCCCCTGGATACGGTACTGACAGCCTTGGCCTGCCTGCGCTCCCAATGGATATTTTGCCCGGTCAGCCCGGCATTTCCAGCAGAACAAAAGCAGGGATACCTGCAACGAATTGGTGCTTCGCTGGTGGCTGACAGTACCGGTATTGATCACTCCATAAATAGACAATTGTCGTTTGAGCAAGAGCTGAAACCCATTGAAATACCGCCTGATGCCATTTATGACCTGGTAGCCACATCGGGCACCAGCGCGATTCCCAAGGCTGTAGCCCATAGTTACAGCAACCACTATTACAATGCGCTTGGTGCCAGTTCGGTATTACCATTGGCCCACCGCGATAGCTGGCTGCTATCCTTGCCGCTTTTCCATGTTGGGGGTTTGGCTATTGTGCTGCGTTGCCTGTTGGCTGGCGCAACCATGGTGATTGATAACAGTGGCGACGTGAAAACGGCCCTGCATGAAACGTTAACTCGTCAACGGCTTACCCATCTCTCCCTGGTGAATACCCAGCTATTCAGACTGCTGCAATCCGGCGTGTCACTGCACGACAACTCTTTAAGGTATATTTTGCTCGGCGGTGGTGCGGCCGCTCCCCGGCTGGTAAAAGCTGCCCGGGATCAGGGCATAACGGTTCTGACCACCTACGGTATGACTGAGATGGCTTCACAGATATGCACCGGCGAGCCGCACTTTACCGACAGTGGCGTTACCTCTGGTGGTGTATTGCCATGGCGCGAAGTTGCTTTATCTGACCAGGGCGAGATTCTGGTGCGCGGCAAAACACTGGCCAAAGGCTATTTCGCAAATGGTGAGTTAGCCCCTTTGGCCGGCGCTGATGGCTGGTTTCACACTGGAGATAAAGGGTTATGGTGTAATGATCAGATACAGCTCTGTGGTCGTATGGATAACATGATGATCTCCGGCGGGGAGAATATTCACCCTGAAGAGATCGAGCAGGCACTGCTGACACTGAATAATATTGTTCAGGCTGTTGTTGTTGCCAAAACGGATGATGAGTTTGGCCAGCGACCGGTGGCTTATGTTCAGACGCTTGATGGCACACTGGACGAGGCATCGATCAGGCAGCACCTGACTGGCATGATGGCTAAATTCAAAGTGCCGGTTCATATCCGCCTGTTTCCGGAGTCGATAACCGAGCCTGGCATCAAGCCCAATCGTCGTTTCTTTCAGGCGCTTGAGCAAACTCATCCTGTGAGCTTATGACGGTGACTGACAATGCATCATCCAGGGCAAGGGTGTTTCTGGCCGTCAGACTTCCCCATGAGCAAGCTTTGATTCTCCATCAGCAGGTTGCCGCACATTTTGCCGATGTTGAAAGCCTGCGCCGGGTAGCTCCCGAGCAGCTGCATATTACCCTGAGATTTCTTGGCAACAGCGACCCGCACCAGCTGAATCACATTGTCACTATTCTTGATGGCGAACTGAGCCGCCTCACACCTTTTGCTCTCAGTACGGGCCGTTTGTGTATCTTTCCTGACCGGCGCAGGCCGAGGGTAATGGCACTGGCAGTTAAGGGTGGGCAGACGCTGAAGCGACTGGTAGACATTTGTGAACAGGCTGTCGTGCAGTGTGGTTTTGCTGCTGAAACCAGGCGCTATCGCGGACATATTACTCTCGGGCGACTCCGGCATAGGTGCTCAAGCCTTCCTGATCTTTTTGTTCAGCTGCCCGACTGTGTCTTCCCCGTAGCACAGGTAGAGTTACTGGAAAGTGTCAATGTGCACAAGGCAGGGAGTCAGACAGTGGAATATAAGACGCTTCACGTATTTAAACTGAGCCGGTAATTTTTACTATCAGATCAGCAAACCGTTAGTGAGGCAGATATTCTTTGCACCCAGATAGAGGCTCCTCTTGTCCAGATACGTTGACAGGCATCAAACCGAACTTTTCTGCGCTGTGGTATCGTGAAAAAAAAGAACAGGAAGACACTATGGAACTGGTCTGCCCAGCTGGCAACCTGCCCTCATTAAAAGCCGCCGTCGACAACGGCGCTGACGCGGTCTATATCGGCTTTCGTGATGAAACCAATGCCCGCCATTTTGCCGGTCTCAACTTTTCCGACCAGCGAGTTCTGAAGGCGCTTGATTATGTAAACAGCAGCCAGGTTCGGTTGTTTGTTGCTGTTAACACCTACGCTCAGGCAACCAACTGGCGCCAGTGGCAGCGCGCGGTTGATACCTGCGCCGGGATTGGGGTGAATGCCCTGATTGCCGCTGATATCAGCGTGCTGGACTACGCCAGCAGACGTCACCCAAATCTTAATTTGCACCTGTCAGTTCAGGCCTCGGCCACTAACCAGGCTAGTCTGTCGTTTTATCATGAGCACTTTGGCATCAAGCGGGCGGTACTGCCCAGAGTGTTGTCGTTAAAGCAGGTGGAGCAGTTGGCGCAAAAAAGCCCGGTGGAGCTGGAAGTGTTTGCTTTTGGCAGTCTGTGCATCATGGCAGAAGGGCGCTGTATTCTCTCTTCTTATGTTACGGGTGAGTCGCCTAATACAGTCGGTGCCTGCTCTCCGGCTTCGGCTGTGCGCTGGCAGCAAACGGCTAACGGTATGGAAACCCGCTTGGGTGGGCTGCTGATCGATCGTTTTGATCATCATGAACAGGCCGGTTATCCGACTTTGTGCAAAGGACGTTTTCGCGTGAACGGCAAAGTCAGTCACGCCATCGAAGCGCCTACCAGTCTCAATACTCTGGACTTGATCCCCCAGCTCCATCGCGCTGGCGTCAGTGCGGTAAAAATAGAGGGGCGCCAGCGCAGCCCGGCTTATGTCGCCGAGGTTGTCAGCATCTGGCGCAAGGCGCTGGATCAGTACCAGAAAAATCCTGAAGGATTTGTCGTCCAGGAACGATGGATGGGAGGTCTGGCCCGGTTGTCCGAAGGCAGTCAGACGACCCTGGGTGCTTACAGTCGTCCCTGGCAGTAGCGCAATCTATCTGAATATTATTTGTTATTAACACGGATCGGACCATGCAGATAACGTTGGGCCCATTGCTATTTTTCTGGCCAAAAGAACAAGTTATTGCCTTTTATGAGCAGGTTGCCCAGTCGGCGTGCCAGCGCGTTTATCTTGGCGAAGTCGTCTGTTCCAAACGCCGTGAGCTGAAGCTGGATGACTGGCTGGCCATAGCCAGAATGTTGCAGGCAAGCGGTAAGGAAGTGGTGCTGTCGTCGTTAACTCTGATCGAGGCCGAGTCAGAACTGGCTCAGGTCAGTAAGGTCTGCGCCAATGGTGAATTTGTCGTTGAGGCCAATGATATGTCTGCGGTGCATTATGCGTCCCGCGCCGGTGTACCCTTCGTCACCGGGCCTTCGGTTAACCTGTACAGCGCTGAAGCCTTGCAGGTTCTGCACCGTTTGGGGCTGAAGCGCTGGGTGCTGCCTGTTGAACTGTCGTTTGATCATCTAAAGCTTATTTTGCTGCGACTACGGGAACTGGGCATCACTGATCTGGAAACGGAAGTATTCGGCTTCGGCTATTTACCTTTGGCCTACTCGGCGCGCTGCTTCACTGCCCGTAACGAGGAGTTGGGCAAAGATCACTGTCAGTTCAGCTGCATTAAGTCATCGTCGGGCATTCCGCTGGCAACTCAGGAGGGTGATGCCCTGTTTACCATTAACGGTATCCAGACATTATCGGGCAGCTGTCACAATGTTCTGGACCAGTGGCAGGTGATGCAGGCTGCGGGCGTTACGGCAATGCGCCTGTCCGGGCATAACTCTGACATTATCAACGTGGCAGAGGAGTTCGCCCTGGCAATAGCCAATAACGCTGGCGGTAAGACAGTGACACAAGAGAGATCTTGTAATGGGTACTGGTTTGGCCAGGCAGGGATCTGTACAGCGCGAAACTAGAGTTCCTGGTGTAGGTTTGCGGGCGACCATCTCAGAGGAGCTACCCGCAGACCTGCCAGGACACAACCCACAACTCGAAAGACGTGAATCGCGTCTAATTTTGCGGGCAGCGATCTTTACATCGATTTAAAACGCCCTGCGAGTTGAACCAGACGTTGAGCCAGAATGGGCAGTTGTTCCGGTTCCAGACTGTCGAGCAGGTTTTTAATGCCTAGCCCCAGTTCGGTATCACCCTCAATCATCAGACTGCGTTGAAAAAACAGCGTGTCCGGATCTTCTTGTCGGCTGGCCAGGCGCAAAAACGCCTTGCTGTCACCCTGAAATTCCACATCAAAGTGTCGTGCGCTGGTGGCCATTAACTGTTGGCCATCAAAGCTTATATAGAAGCTCAGGTCGAGATCGGTAATATGGATTTTCAGGCACCGGTCTTGCAAAAAGTCGAAATCACCTTCGCTGATCGGCAGACGGAAAAGATGGTTAATGGCCCGGGTCAGTGGGGCATTAACCATAAACGTCGGCAGAAGTTTAATCGGCAGGCCCAATAACTCCATTGCCGGTTTTTTTAGCCGCTCTGGCAAGGGCAGGGCAGGGAAGGCAGGTGCGAATAGTGGCCTCAATGGCAGCTCCTTTTCAAACTACTGACGTTGACAAAGTTTTCAATAGTGCCCTGATCCATGCGGTAAAGCTCATCCAGTAAGCGTAGTTGCAAGGTGCCAGGGCCGGGGCAGTTACGACTTGCCAGCTCGCCAGCAATACCCAGGCAGACAAGGCCTGAAACAGCAGCAACCAGCGGCTTGTCGCATACTGCCAGGAATGCACCGATAAGGGCAGTTGCCGTACAGCCGGTGCCGGTTACCCGGGTCATCATAGGGTGACCATTGTCGATTTTGTAGACCTCGTCGCCATCGGTAACGTAGTCACTGGCTCCGGTAACGGCGATTACCATACGATGTTCACGGGCTTTTTCCTGGATAAAATGCAAAGTGGATTCGCTGCTGTTGCTGCTATCCACCCCTTTACCAGCACCGGCATCGGTAAACAGCGATGTTATCTCAGAAGCATTGCCGCGCACTATCGTCGGTTGCAGCTCAAGCAGTTGCTGGTTACCAGTTCGGCGAAAAGGGGTAACTCCGGCACCTACCGGGTCAAGAATCCAGGGTTTATGTAACGTGCCGGCGGTCCTGGCGGCCAATATCATGCTTTGCAGAGTGTCTTGGGTTATGGTGCCACTGTTGATGACCAGGGCGTTGCTGATGCCGACCATGTCCGCTACTTCTTCGGGAGCACTGGCCATTATTGGCGATGCGCCGATGGCCAGTAACGCATTGGCGGTCGTGTTAGTGACCACCGAATTGGTGATGTTATGAACCAGCGGCTGATTTTCTCGCACCGTACCAAGAGCGTGAATGATCTGTGTCTGCATAGGAAACCCTGCTATTAAAGCCCAATCATAAAGACGTGTTTGCTGGCGTGAATTGACGCCCGTCACGATACTATCCGATTACAAACAGTTGCAAGAATAAGGCGATTATTATCAGGTTTTTTCACCGCAGATTTATTCTCTGTTTATAGTGCTTATTACCAAAGAAAAAACTGTAAAATTACGAAAAAAAAGTTTTATCCGGTATTGTTTTTTCTTGGTTCCAGAGATATTTTTTACATCGTAGCCGGTCCCTCCGGTTGCTCGATTTCATCACCAGTTGACCAGTCAATTTCAACGATTTCGGCTTAGAACAATGGCCAGCTCGGCCTGTGGTTGCTTCGTTCTCAAGTTTTCGCCGGTGTCGGTAAAGCGATTTATCACTGTTACTTTATAGCCGTTTTTTTAAGCGCCGTGTGTTCGCGCTGTTTTTTGGAGTGGGGGAGAAATGTTTAACCGGGATATGCTGGCAGATACTTTCGCCATGATTACTTGGGGTATTGTGGTTGGCATGAGTGTTGAATTGCTGGCCGGTCTGAGTTTTGAGCAGTCTTTACAGTCTCGACTGTTGAGTATACCGGTCAATCTGCTAACGGCCCGTGCCTATGGACTGTATCGTGACGGGCTTATCCGTCGCGGGCATTTCATTGGAACTGGTTTCTTCCAATTGGCTTTACTGGATGTGCTGGCATTTATCTCCTTTCAGATTCCGTTATACTCGACCATGGTCTTTTTTACCGGGGCCAGTGTTGAGCAGGTGGTCGCTGCTGCTACCGGGCAGGTAGGCGCGATGATCATTATGGGTCGCCCATACGGCATCTACCTGCAGTTGTGTCGTAACTGGTTCAAGCCTGCCACTGTTCCTGCCGTGTAATATATTTGCCGGTGAACCCTGTCTGCATGCCCATGCAGACAGGGTTTTTTGTTATGGGTATGGTGATGGATGGCTGCAAAACAGCTACTTTCTTCCTGGCAGGTGCGACTCTACCAGCCAGGTCAGCTTATCAAGCTCCCGAGTCCTTGCCGTCAGCAGGTCGACAGAAACCGGATCCTTGTTTTCTTCCATATTCGCTATCGCCTGTAGCGCCAGGCTGGTGACAAACGTCATGCGCTGGCTGATGACCTCAATATGTTCATCAATAGAATTCAGCGAAGTCGGGTAAGCGGGCAGGGTGCTCTTGCTGGCCACCGTCTGCAGGGTGCCTTCAGGTTTACGACCAAGCTGGGCGATTCGTTCAGCAATGTCGTCAATGGTATCTTCAACGGTTTCGGCGACCTCATCGAACAGGCGGTGAACGGAGAGGAACTCGCGCCCATGCATGGACCAGTGGGACTCTTTGATCTGCATATTCAGATCGATGGCACAATAGAGGACTTTTTGCATTTCCTGGGCTGAATACAGCTTGACGTTGTCGGGTAACGTCTCGTAGGTGTGAGTCACGGTAAGGCTCCAACTGATTCCTGAGGGTTATCGGGGCAAAAAATAGTGAAGAAAAAAAACAGGGGAGAGTCATCGTTTTGTGCAAAACATTGATCTGCATTAACAATGCTCAGTGCATTATAGTTTAGGATCAGGAAAAGCTCATTTGCCCGTTAAAAAGAATATGCCTCGTTTAGCATTGTTGTATGTTGGCTGTGAAGGCCAGACCCGAAAAATAACTGAAACTGTTGGCCGCTTTTTAACCCAGGCAGGCCACAGTGTGTTTATCGCCCCGTTAACTGCCCTGCCCGAAAACTTCTGCCTGAAGTCGTATGATGCAGTGGTCATCGGTTCTTCGATTCGCTATGGTCGTCATCACCGTTCATGCGGCCAGTTCATAACAAGGCACGCCCAGCAGCTGGCGGCCATGCCTGGTGGTTTCTTTTCGGTAAACCTGACGGCCAGAAAGCCTGAACGTCGCGATCCGTATAATAACCGTTATCTGCAAAAATTCCTGAAACAGATTCCCTGGACGCCGGATCGGGTCGACGTTTTTGCCGGTGCACTGCTCTACACGCGCTATCGCTGGATTGATCAGCAGATGATTCGTTTGATTATGAAATTGACCGGCGGTCCAACAGATACCACCGAGGATACCGAGTTTACTGACTGGAAACGGGTCAGAGAGTTCGCCAGTCAGCTGGACCAGGACGTTGGCAAGGCAAGGCTCAGTCGTGAATATCGTCTGAACCAGGGCTGAATACCAGGCCAAGAAGAAGACTGAAGCCGTAGATGGTGGGCATGATCAGGGCGGTGCCAAGGATAATCGAATCCATAGTGTCATCCTGCTTGTTAGGGAACATCTTTTTGTTGATGGTCGGGCCTACACCGGTGCCAAGACTCATTCATCTTATGCCACCGTTTTTAACAAAGTCAAAATAGCGATAAGCTGCTCATTGATTACCCTACGGAGATGCCCGTTATGCACCTTGTTGCTGCATTTATTTTGTTACTGGGATCGCAGGTGGCCTGTGCAGCAGGTTTGCAAACACAGCTTACCCCCGGTGGGATTTACATTGGTCAGGCTGCACCCGGCAGTCGGATTGTCTATGACCAGCAGCAGGTCAGGGTGGCCGCTGACGGGCGCTTCATTATCGGTTTTGGTCGTGATGCACAGCTGCAGCAGTCTTACACTGTGCAATTTGCTGATGGTCGGTCAGAGGTGGTTAATCTCACGCTGAAACCACGCCAGTACGATATTCAACGTCTGACGGGTATTGCCAAAAAGTATGTGACCCCGGATGAAAGCGTGTTGTCGCGCATTCGTACCGAGGCTGAGCGGGTCCGCGAGGCCCGGGTTATGGATACTGATCAGAGTGATCTGTTTAACGGTTTTGGCTGGCCGGTAAAAGGCCGTATCAGTGGAGTTTATGGCAGTCAGAGGTACTACAACGGCAAACCAGGGCGGCCCCATTACGGCCTCGATATTGCCGTACCTACGGGCACGCCTGTGGCTGCACCGGCTGATGGTATTGTGCGTCTGGCAGACACTGACCTTTACTATTCCGGTGGCACCATCATCATTGACCACGGTCACGGTGTTTTCTCCAGCTTTTTACATTTGAGTAACGTAGCTGTTGCCGTCGGCGATGTGGTTAAACGTGCAGAGGTGATTGGCAAGGTTGGGGCGACCGGTCGTGTCACCGGGGCACACCTTGACTGGCGCTATAACTGGTTTGACCAGCGCCTGGATCCGGCCCTGTTGACGATGGATTAGAGCAGAATGGCGGGTAGC
>JAQFVO010000899.1 GCA_027942505.1 Endozoicomonas sp.
GACTGCCAGAGTTGGCACAGTCGGGCTTCCGTGGCGTTGGTGGGAGCAACGTAGTCGTCCGTGATGTGCAGTTGCGGCTCTGGCAGGGCTTTGGTATCGAGCTTGCCATTGACCGTTACCGGAAAATGGTCCACCGGTACATAGGCCGCAGGCACCATATAAGCAGGCAGTTTGTAACTGAGCTGCTCCCGCAGGATGGTCGCCTCCAGAGGCTGTTCAGCAAGATACCAGGCTACCAGGTAGTCGTAATGGCCATCGATGGCTGTTTCCCGGGAGCGTGGCAATACGACAGCCTGTCGGATGCCCTCAATACTTTCCAGGCAGCGTTCTACTTCACCGGGTTCAATCCTGAAACCATGGATTTTTACCTGCTGGTCTCTGCGCCCGACGTAGAGTAGCTCGCCATTGTCCAGCCATCGCATCTGATCCCCTGTGCGGTAGAGCCGGTCGTAGCCACGCAGGCGATCTTCTGCTGAGCAAAACGGATTATCTACAAAGGCAGCCCTGGTCAGGTCTGCCCGGTGCAGATACCCTCTGGCCAGTGCACTTCCCCCGATATGCAGCTCACCCGGGACTCCGACGGGCAGAGGCTGGCCACTATTGTCCAGTACGTAAAGCCGGGTATTGGCCAACGGACCGCCGATAGGGACAGTAGCGTATTGTGCTATCTGGCCACCGTGCTGGTGCACCGTGGCATAAATAGCCGCTTCGGTTGGGCCGTAGGCGTTGACGAGACGTAACTGTGCAGTTCCAAGTTTGCTGGTACGATTGACCAGACTCACTGGCAGGGACTCTCCGGCACAGAGCAGTAGTCGCAAAGACGAGGGCAACTTGCGGTTCTTGAGTTTCAGTTCCTGACACAGGGCTGCCAGAGCGGTAGGCACAAACAACCCGATGGTGACTTGCCAGCGAGACAGGAGCGACCAGAGCAAGATCGGATCGTGGCGGGCCTCTTTACTGGCAATAACTATGGTGGCGCTGGCGGCCATACCCCAGAACATCTCAAGCACCGACACGTCAAAACCACAGGCAGTCCTTTGCAGAAAGACATCCTGGTGATTGACTGGAAACCGTTTCAGTATGTCCATTACACGGGTGACAACGGCAGTATGCTCCAGCATCACCCCTTTTGGAGTGCCGGTGGTGCCTGAGGTGTAAATAACATAGGCGAGTGCATCTGGTTCGATGGCACAGGGCGGCAGTTCAATAGCTCTGTCAGACCATGAATACTGGTCCAGCAGAAGAGTAATATGACTCTGGCCCGATGAGACTTTTTGCTTGCCCTGCCTCTGAAAAAGTGGTTTTAACCCGGATGTAGTGAGTATCACTGAGGCCCGGGTATCCTCGAGGATGAAAGCGATACGCTCCGGCGCTTCATCATGGTTCACCGGCACGTAGACACAACCGGCCTTGAGGACTGCCAGGGCAGCAATATTGATTTTCAGGCCGGGTTCACAGCAAACCACCACACAGGTTTCTGGCGGAATCGAACCATCGCCGTTTGCTTTTATCTGTTTCTGGATAGTCAGTGCCAGCTGATTGGCCCGGTTATTGACTTGCTCATTAGACAGTTGCTGATTATTGAAAATCAGGCAGACATTATCCGGAAACTGTTCTGCCTGTTGTTCAAACAGCTGGTGCAGCAGGTTTTGTCGTGCAGTGGGCAGTTTGCTATCCGTGCGGTTCCAGTCCACGATGATTCGCTGGTACTCGTCAGGGGTGAGCAGACTGATGTCTCTCAATTGGATAGTCGGTTGCGCTACTACCTGTTCCAGCACCCGTACGTAATGCTGCCAGAGGCACTCAATAGTGTTGGCCCGGAACAGGGCCACGGGGTATTCGACCGCGGCAGTAAACTGATCGCCGCTGTCATCAATGACCAGGGAGAGATCAAATTTGGCCGCCACCGCCTGGTCTGGAACCGGCATCTGATAAATTGCATCACAGCCAGACCAGCAGTCCGCCGTGGCAAGGCTCTGAACCGCAAACAGCACCTGGAACAGGGGGGTACGCGACGGGTCTCGTTCAACATCCAACTGGTCCACCAGTTGCTCAAAGGGAATTTCCTGATGTTGCTGCATATCCGTGACAGTACTGTGGACATGCACTACCAGTTCCCGAAACTTTTGATCAGGATTCAGTGTGGTGCGCACCACTAATGTGTTGGCAAAAAAACCGACCAGGGATTCCAACTGGGGATGATGGCGGTTGGCAACGGGGCTGCCCACCGCCAGGTCATTCTGGCCACTGTAGCGGCTAAGCAGCAGGGCAAAGGCGCTGAGCATGACGGAGTAGAGTGTGGTCTGCTGATCACGGGCCAATTGCTGCAGCTGATCGGACAGAGTCTTCGTCAAAGTGAACAGGTATCGCTGCCCCTGGTAATCGAACTGTTGTGGCCGGGGATAATCCAGTGGCAGATTAAGGGGTTCCAGCCCCGCCAGTTGTTGTTGCCACCACTGGCTCTGGCGTTCCATCAGGTTCTCTTGCCAGGCCTCCTGTTGCCAGAGGGTAAAGTCCAGATAGTCAATGGTCAGAGGCGGCAGGGTGGATTCCATGGTGGCTTTATCGCTCACGCCGGCCTGGTAAAGCGTGGCCAGTTCCC
>JAQFVO010000829.1 GCA_027942505.1 Endozoicomonas sp.
CGCTTAATGAGTTGTCCCTGAATAACTTTCTCTTTTTTCCTCCGTTGCAAACTATTATTTGCTGGATAGCACCAAAGTGTGAAGGTTATTTAAAGACAATTCCTGAGGATTTCCTCCTGCTTTGGGCCCGTTAACGCGCTGGTGCAGTTCGAAGAAGACAACCCAATGGCCTCAAAGTTGATCCAGTCCAGCTCGGTTTGCTCAGGACGTACAACCGGCACTGAACACAATTACAGTGCCTTGCCAATATCGTCGCTCAACGGATTTTATGACAGCTTCACTTTTTCGCACCATCAACAGTACGAATGTAATTGGCTCGCTCAAAGGCTTCTGGATTAGCCACTGAACGTTGGCTCATCAGGCCGCGCATCTGGGCCAGGTTGGTGAATTCGCGCTGTTTCAGCCACACTTCCAACCCTTTAAGCAGGACCGAAACATAGTCGCTGCCGTTTTGGATCAAGGCAGAGGCCAGCATGATCGTGTCAGCCCCGGCCAACAGGTATTTGATCAAATCCTCATGATCATAGGCCCCGCCGGAGGCCGCCAGTGAAGAGCGAATCTTACCGTGCAAAACGCTGATCCAGCGCAGGGGAATGCCAATGTCCCCAGCTTTGCTGATGGGCCACCTGGTTTCTACCAGCATGGTTTTGAGATTGAAATCCGGCTGCTGCATTCGGTTAAACATGACCAGTGCATCAATGCCAATCTCGTCAAACTGGCGGGCCATGTGGCCAAAGGCGCTGAAATAAGGATCAATTTTCAGTGCCACCGGGATTGAGACACTGCGCTTGACCTGTTGGACGACATTCAGGTAAAGCTCCTCAACCTGACGGCTGGTAAAATCCAGCGACGGAGGGTTGTAGTAAATATTCAGCTCAATACCGCTGGCTCCCGCCTGTTCGATCTGTCTGGCGTAATCTGTCCAGCCGCCCTCAGAGCAGCCATTGAGACTGGCAATCACCGGGATACTCACCGCCGCCCTGGCTTTGGCAATCAGGTCCAGATACATCTGGGAGCCGCGCTCCAGCGTCAGCTCTGACGGCAGGAACGACGTGGCCGCGGGAAACAGGTCGTTTCCGGACAGGGCGATCTGCTCTTCTGCCCCCTGCTCCTGACGAATCTGCTCTTCAAATAATGAAGGCAGCACCACGGCAGCGATCCCGGCTTTTTCCAGGCGTTGAATACTTTTGATAGTAGACGTCAGTGGACCAGCTGAAGCAATCAGAGGGTTGTTCAGGCTCAGCCCCATATAGTGAGTGGTTAAATCCATCTTGTCCTCCTTAATGAACAATTGACGCCTTTTTTGGAACAA
>JAQFVO010000938.1 GCA_027942505.1 Endozoicomonas sp.
AGCTTTCTTTTGGTCGACCCAATCATATCAAGTGATTGGGCGGAACCTGCTCTTATTTATGAAATATCCGGGCTAAGCTCTTTTCAACATCCTTGAGAATAGCGACAATCTCACTAGCTGGAGGTTAGTCGGGGGCGCCTGGCCTGTGGAGCGACGGGGGCACCCAGACTGAAACGGGGGCAAAATCCGCTACATAGCTATCATTTTTCAGGGAAAACGTGTTGAAACAGGGAGGTTCCCGGAGCGATCCAAGAACCCTCGTCCGACGGGGCGGGGAGTGTCAGCGGGTTTCAGGTGCCATAAAACAAGATTGATTTTATCGAATGGTAAGGGAGTATGGGTAGAATCATCAGCTCCAGTAGCAGGGAAGCTGGGCAGCGTTCATTCCCGGGTTAGTGCATGCCCATATAACCGCAGCAAGAAGAAGCAGCCCTGAAACGCTTAATGTCTGCACCAATAGTGTTCATTCAGTTGTCGCCGTTTCAGCCCCGGCGTGTTTATTCAGTGCTTCCAGACTTCGCATCAATTGCCAGGTCCCAGCCAGTTCTTTCATTGAGTTAACTTCACTGCCTGAGAACTTACCACTGGACAACAACAGACCAATAATGTCGGCTTTTTCGGTATACACACTGTATTTCAGCACTTCCATAGTGCCATCGAATACAGGATGGTCCCGGCCAAATTTGCCAAACAGTCTCTGCTCCTTTTCCCGATTAATGCGTGCTGGGAGTGGGCTATGATTAATCCTGATTTGTGGGGCATCCGGTGCTGGCGCGGCAGTGCCGGAAGCTTCCGTGGTTGTAACATCGACCCCTGACACAGGGCTCATGGAATCGTGGGGCGATACAGGGTCTGAGCCAGGGGAATCTTCATATGAAGTGCGCTGCGAATTCTTCTCCAATTCCGTGACTACATCTTCAAAAGCCTCCCTGATTTTCACTGGAGACTTCAAATCAGCACCTGACTGTATAAGTTCTGCGACCACGTCACAGTGATCATTGATGATGGCATAAGCGATCGGTGGAAAATGGTTGACAATAGTCAGATCCGCACAACACGTATGGGTCACGCGAAAACCATCAGGGTCAGCGTCAGCAGCCAGTAGTACCCTGAGGGTTTGCAGGTTTCCGTTAGTTGCTGCGCGGTGCATGGGAGTGCGGTAGTATTCGTCTGCCAGCAAGTCTGGATTAGCCCCTGCATCCAGTATCATTGAAGTAAGAATCGGATCATCATTGGCGGCAGCGTAGTGTAGAGCTTGCTGCCCCAGGTAATCTTGCCTTGTCACCAATGCACCAGCCTCTATCAATGCCTCGGCTATTTCAGTGTACCCTTTCCGGCAGGCATCATGCAGTGGTCCGGGGCAGAGTCCCCCATCCCGAAAACCCTCTGGATTAGCACCCTTCTCCAGCAGTACTTTTACTGCCTCGATATTGCCCAAACAGACGGCCAGACCTAAAGGGGCATGACGCAGGTAGGCCAAGTCAGGATGGGCTCCCATCTCAATCAGATTTCTGATGACTTCAGCATTTCCAGCTGCTACTGCACAATGCAGTGCAGACCCTACTGCAGGTTTAACAAGATTGATGATTCCTGGATTCTGCATGATCAGGATACGGCAGGCGTCCATATTGCCACAATTGATGAACTCATAGAGAGTGCTCAGCTGAGACTGCTCTCTCATCTGCTGTTCTGTTGGTATTGGTTGAAGACGATATTCTATGCAAATGTTATGCATGGCAATTAAGAACCTCGGGGATGAAAGAATTCCTGAATCTTCCATGACGGTGCTCAGCTATGAAAACAAAATTTTGCTCGGGGGAGGGTAGACGATCCGGTGTCGTTGGCAATATAAAAGTGTGAAAAGCTGATATCAGCGAGTAAAACAGATGCCCTTACGGTGGAGGTTAACTATCCAGGCACTGACTTAAGCTTGAAAACCCGGTAAGCACGGGGGGCGATATACTCCGCTGTCATTGTACACAGGGATTGCGCGGACCCAATCTAACCGGGGTGCACCTCCCTGTTCCATTATTTGCCGTGAAAGAAAATTGCTGCGGAGGCACAGAGAGGAGAAAAGCTCTTCTTTGTGCTCTTTGTGGTTCAGTCTTTAACTTCCTGAATCACAGAGCAGGTGATTAATAGTCACCCTGAAGCCAAACTTATCAAACTTTATGCTTTTGCACATCCACCTCAATCCAGGCATCGGGTGAATTTTCTACCCCTCCCACCAGCTTCGGAGTCATCGTGAAACCGCCCCACTTATCGGT
Source organism: Endozoicomonas sp. (assembly GCA_027942505.1). Taxonomy (GTDB): domain Bacteria; phylum Pseudomonadota; class Gammaproteobacteria; order Pseudomonadales; family Endozoicomonadaceae; genus Endozoicomonas. The sequence goes on from JAQFVO010000938.1 coordinate 2,268, forward strand.
ATAGCTCTTCCCGACCAGCAGTGTGGCATCGTCAAAATCGGGGCCCCACCAGGTGTCCTTTGCAGAGTCCGGCGTCATATCCAGCAAATAGGATTTTTTGTCCCAATACCGTGAGTCATGCTCGGGTGGAGCATAACCTTCAAGACTGACAACAACACCTTGTTTGGTATTGTCGGCAAAGTCCCCTGTGGTGCGATACTCCAACCAATAGGTGTACTGTTGATCGCCTGACTCAATGCGCAGGCCCATGGGGCCATCGGGTTTTTTTCCCTGGTCAAATGCATGAATTCGGTATGTTCCGGAGGCTTTGGCCAGCGGGACGTCGGTATCTGGGTCTACCCAGCCGAAAAAACTTTTATCGAACAGAGACATTTCGTGGTTCAGATCTTCATGACCATTCCTACCCATCAAAGCGTAGGGATTTCCAGATATCTTCAGGTAGTTACCACGGGTGTCAATACAGTCCTGTCGATTCTCACATTTATACCACGAGTCATCATCGGGCATATCCCTGATAACTTCCGAGCCGCCATCAGCGCCCCCGGAGCCTCTCAGTCCCATAGCATGTCCCATTTGGTGGGCAATAATACCTTTATCGTTTTTATAGCCATCCTGAACCATTAGCAAGCCACTCTTGGCGAAGGTTATTAACCCTTCTGATTCTGGGGTTACCACCATAACCAACTTGTTTCTACCTGGATTGTCAGGATCAACTCCTGTACTTCGGATAGCATCAAAGACCCGATCTTTCCACTGTGGATAGGACTTACCATCCTTATAGGTATCAATTGAAGTATCAATCTTGGTCTCTATAACGTCCCATGATACGGAGAAGTCATCGTAGGCTTGTTTTTTGAAAAACTCATTGGTTTTCTCCAGATCATCAGTAAGGCTTGGCCAGTCCACCTCTGCGTCAGCATAGGCGAGTTTATAAATCAGTAGATGGGAAGATTTGTATGGGAATCCTTGCGAACGATCATTGGTTTCCTGAGTAAACCCGGGGCGAACAGGCAGGCGACAGGTGTCACTGTTATAGTCAACGACCAGTGATGCATTCTGAGCCTGTCCTGAAGTGGTGATCGTGGCATCAGTTCTGGTGGGTGAGTCCAGAATTATACAGTCATGATTACCGGGTCGGTTCTTGTATTCCACTTCTCTACTGCCTCCGTGTTTTATCTTACCATCTTCCTTGTCGAGCCATAGAGCGTTTGAACTGAGAAGCAAGTCTCCGCTACCCTGGCCAGTGGTAATGGCCACATTTTTTCTTGCGGGTGCAATAAGTGCGGTCAGTTCATTTTCCTTATTACTGGGCAGGCAAACGGCTTTACGTATCGTGAGGACCTGTCCAGGTCCGGTTTTCACGGGCTTCTCGGTTGCACAGGTATCGGTTAATACTGGTTTAGGCCGGTTACTGCCAACACCAAAGTTAAAAGGACTCCGGCACTTATTGGTATTAAAATCTATAGCAAGTGAAACTCTGTTGGCATCCCCTTGAATCGTCAGGAATGACCAGAATTGATCAGGGTTTTTCAGTATGCTGCATGCAGCAGTGCTGGCTTTTCCCGGGATGGGTTGACCGGAATCAGCGACCTGACCATTGCTCAGGGATAATTTCAGATTCCCGGCTCCATAGCCTGTACTGACAGAAATACTCTCCTGCTTGTTAGAGTTTGGAATAGTCAGGGTGAGGCTACTACTCTTCATTCGTGGTAAGCAGGCGATTTCACCCCCGGTAACGGTGCCGTTGGTTTCGAGTTTTCTCGAACTTCCTGTCCTCGAGTCTTGAATATATCCCGGTGAAGACTTCTCACACCAATTCTGCAAAGTGTACGGAGAATCGTTATCTGGAACACTGATTTGAGAAGTGTAATCAGCAAAAAACTCATAATTGTTCAGAAGTTGTGGTAACGGTGGTGCTGAAGCGTGATCTGTGCTGGCGAATTTGGATAATCCAGATGATGCTGAAACAGAAGCAGCTGAAGCCATGGGGCTCATGAAGCTCAATACCGATTGTGATGCCAGTGCGGCAACGGCGAACTTGGTCAAGCCGGATAGTTTACTGCTCATTCCTGATCCTTTGTTGTCCTGACTGTTCTGCTCAATGTCGTCAGTTAGCGGGTATTGAGTACCTTCCTGTTCATTTAGGTTAGAAACCAGGTGATCAACCAGATCTTCAAGGTATTGAAATTTATTTGTTGTCAATTCCTGGAGGTTATGTTGTGCCTCCCGCAGATGTTCAGGTGATAGTTTTATTAAATCAGTAAGGTAATATTCAATCTCACCCCATGCGGTGTCCATATCCAGTTTTTGTCCTGAATCCATGATGGTAACTCTTGGTAAGGTTGTCTCAGGCATTCGGTCTGCAAGTGTCCTGGTGATACTTTTTTTACTGATTGGAAAATCAGATGCCAGCATGTCCTGTAACTGAGATGACATGTTGTCTTGATAGGGGGGTTCTTTGACTTTTCTTCCATTTGAAAATGCCTCTATATTACGCTCTTCATTAAATTGCTGGGCGTTCAAATTTGCAGCAGACGAAGCCGTGCTGAGTATGTTCATTAGCTGAATCTCATCAATTGAATAAAGGTTGTTGATCCGCCCGGGAATTAATCAGCCTGGGCGAGGCTGGGAAAATATAGACATCATTTATTCCTGTGCAACCCCATTGAATTTAATCGCAATAATCATTCGCAAAGAGTTCTGTGGAGGGTAGTTTCAGCTGGAAATAATTTTATAAACTTGGGGAAAACTCTCAGATTGATTTTGTTTTTATCAGGTAATGCTTAATTTTATTATCTGGGCAGGTTTGATGTCTATAAACTGTCTGGGCGAAGAGGTTGTGGTGGTTTGTTGGGCGTCTGGCGAAATGACACGTTTATGGTTGCATCAATCATTCTTCAATAAAATGTTTGAACGGCTGTGAAATAATTAAATGGATGAACAGGTATAAAAAGAGGGAGCTACAAAATCATAAATACCTGAAATTTTCTGCACTGGCCAGAGTAACGCCCGGTAAATACTATTAATGCTTCCTTTGCGCCTTGGTGTCTTTGTGGTTCAGGGCCTTTATGCTGACCTCAAAGGCTGGAATCGACCTCAAGCCAACCTGCCTTCGAGGCTGTCGCAAAAAGCAAAAAAGCGTTGAACCACAAAGACACTAAGGCACAAAGGAAGCCTTTTTTGTCTGCCGGGCGTAGCCTGAGCAGGCCCGAAAAAACTTTGTGTCTCCGTGTCTTTGTGGTTCTCTTCTTTTCAGAGCCTTTTGCGATGCCCGCCCTCGAGGTTGTTGCCAAAGGTCAAGTCACTGTGGGGTCATTCCGTACAGGGATTGTAAGGAATCCACTTGGCAGGGATAGCCATCTATCCGGCCATTTACCTTCCTGTGAGGTGGTTCCTGTACAGTCCATGTACAGTGCGCTGGGATAAGCGGCGTATATCTTGCGGGTGAAAGTCCCGCTGCGGAAGGAGAACCAGCTTCACCGCATAGCGAGTCTTGCGTTGCTGGCGGTAACAAAAGTGACGAAGCGTAGACAGCGAAATATTCGAGCCGGAACCAAATGGTGAACGTGACAGCTCCGAAATGATTGTTGTTGTGGGTGCCGATGCTCTTGTACAGGCAGCAGGCCCATGAGTGTCATGAATCGTCAATCTGGTAAATCTGAATGACACTACCCACCGGAGTCCCAGGC
>JAQFVO010000831.1 GCA_027942505.1 Endozoicomonas sp.
CAGACTTCAGAACCTGTAAGACAGCTGATGAAAAAAGAAACGCCATTCGTGTGGCACCTCCAGGGTACCAATGGGCTGACCGGTGTCGTTATCAAATACCTCAGCCGTTGTTTCCAGAATTTTTCTTGGAAATCGTCGCTTTTCTTGTGTTTTTGACGACATTTTAGCCTCCGGGCATAAGAAGGAAGAAGGACTACGTTAGCACTATTTACGATAAAAATGCAGTCCTCTCAGGTCATACCGCTATTTAATTACTGAAGTAAGCTTAATGACCTGACCATGACGATCCGGACAAAACCACGCTCCGGGATTATGCCACAACATCATTGCTACAACGTCTTGCTACTGACGCCAGGCACTGATGCCCATGCGGCCGTCATCCCCGCGAAGGAGGCTTTTCTGGAATGGACAGCCCTGCTGTGTTTGCAATTATTAAAAGTTGGAACTTTTTAGTAATTCATCCGTCTAAAAATTGAACCAACGTTTTTATTTGCCAATCATCTTTGACGAAGCGTTAACTACCCATAACTTCTACCAACAGGAGCTTGAATTGAATACCATTCCTAATTCCCAAAATCGGGCTGCCGATTTCGATCCCTATGTTCATACTCTGTCGATGGGGCTTGAAAAAATACACCCTGAGGCATTTTCATCAATGGCCTACAAAGGTCACCGGGTGTCTGCCGTCGTGGAACAAACCCCTACCAAATTCTTGGTCAAGACCGAATGCATAAACAATGAAGCCTACAGCCGTCGACATCACTGCCGAGGCGCTGGCTCTATGCAGTTTGTCCTGGGCGAGAACGGACCTATGCTTTTTCTGGCAGAGTTGAATCACGACGAAGCCTGCAATCATCCAACTGCCACCCTCGAAGACGGCTCCTGTAAAGATAAAACATTTCGCACCAAGTATTGTGATTACCTGTCGGAGGCAGCCGAGTTTTCCTCAACCAATGCCAAGGCCAAGAGAGATGCCCGAAAGGCGGCCGAAGCAAAAGGTTATGACGTACCGGACACAGACATCACATCGATGAATGCTGGCAACCTTAACAAACAAATTATGGCTCTGTGCCAACAAATAGTTGATCACTACAGTGTCCCCCAGCCAAAGAGTTTCTGGAAGTCCTGATATCGTACCATCCACCGTTGTTATTCCAGCGTGAAAATAACGGTGGCTCCCCGCCCCCCTCCAATCACCTGCAAGCAGTTTCACTATCGCCAAGCGCGGGTATCATTTTGTGACTGTTGACATTGGTGTCGCTTTTCCCCTGTAATCGAAACTGACATAACAAAAAATCAGGTGCTGGCCGTTCAAGAAAAATAACCGCGCCCAACAGGGCCGAAGACCAGAGCCTGCTGCACAACATACGGAGGGAACCCGTTATGTTCAGTCAGATTACCGAGGCACGC
>JAQFVO010001047.1 GCA_027942505.1 Endozoicomonas sp.
CGCAGAGATTCACCTCGTCAATGTTTATGGCGTTAACTTCCCCGCTAACGGACCCGTAATGGGAGAGAGGACAATTGGCTGGGACCCGTCCTTTCAGAAAATGAGTGCGCCATGTGATCCTTCAGGCTCATCCTCCCGAGCAAGCAGTGTTTTACCACTGCTCAACTCTATCGGCTTTCCCAGATAATAAACAACGTCTCTATCGATAAAGAAGCCGGTTGGGGAGTCCTGAATCACATCAGCAAGCTTGTCCGGGGTGAGTCCACTCAGGGAGGCGTGAAACATCTTTTTCTCCAGAATAGGGTACATCAGAAACCAGAGAGCCATGTTGGATACATGATCCACTTATTGGGCTGCAAGCTGGCCAAAAAGTTCCTTCTGGAAAACTGTCTGATTCACGCCACAAAATATAAACGTTGAGAGCACTGAATGAGTCAGAATGGTTAACCGGCTGTCATTCTCCTGAAGGAGGGCGTCGCAAAAGGCCCTGAAAAGAAGAGAACCACGAAGAACACAAAGAAGAGCCTTTCTTTTCCTTTGCCGTGAAAGAAAATTGCCACGCAGGCACAGAGACACGGAGAAGAGAAAAAAGCTTTTCCTCTGTGCCTCCGCGACTAAAGCTTTCATGACAAAGGGTGACAAACCATCGTCATGAACATTTGTGGCTTTCGTGTTCTTCGTGGTTCAAGGCTTTTATGCTTTTTCGACAAGCGGGGGTGATGGTTGGAATTTTGTACCATTCTACCCCACACGTATATGCTTTAAGCACACAGGCTACAGCAATATCACCGGTTGAGCGGTTATATTTCCTTCGGATCGAGCATGGACATATTCTTTGCCAAAGCACTCAAAGGGTGCTCTGCCTTCCAGTGTCTTGAGATTTTCTTTACTCGATTTCTCCTGCTTGAACAGAGGTAGATCCATCTGTCTGGCCAACTCACTGGCGGCCATGACGAACACTGCCTGATCTCTGGCAGACCACGGAAAGGCCTCTTCAACAGCCAGTGCAGGTGACTTCATTGAATCGGCTAGCACCAGTCGGACCAACGCCTTTCGGAGAATAACACCCTGCGGGTCTTTCCTGGCAATCAGTGCATAGCTGCCATCCATCGTATCGCTCATCAGTGCAGCAGGGGACTGGGCTCCTTTTTTCCTCGTGGGAGCCTTGACATCTTGTACTTCTTCGCTGGCGATAAAGAGGTCCCAGGGATCTTCAGTCAGTTCCAGGGAATCACCGTTGCCAAGATGACTGAGGACAGCATCACTGAAGCCATGAAAATTGGCACCCCACCCCCCGGCCAGATCAGGACGCTGCTGGTAAACGGCAGCCAAGTGAGGATTATTTGTCGTACAGTTTCGAGTCGTGATAAATGTGTTCGTGGCACTGGTTTGGGCATATTCATGAATGAGCTCAATGAGCTCCTCCTTCAGCGCACCTTGTTGATCAGGGAGCACCCCGTCGCAATACTGAAAATCATTTTCCGTAACTATTCCTTGCAGGTAAAGAGCCAAAATGTGGGGTTGGCGCTGCGCCCACAACCAGTGGCAGACAAGGTTTTGGTTCTGTGTAAAGCCTGAAGCAACGTCCTCCAGGGCAGTGGCAACGGCGTCTTCTCCGGGGCAGTCACCGAATCCGAGGAGTTTCAAAACGCTTTGTATACCCAAATAGTTGGCCTTATCGGGAGAGGTATCCATCAATGCATCCATAAAACGCAGTTTTGTCTCAAGTTCCGACATATTCCCCGTCAGTGTGATGATTGCCTGCTCCAGGTTGATACCAGTCTGGGATTTCCAGCGTTACGAACAGTTTCGGTCCCTGACAGTTTCGCGGAAAATCGATTTCTCTACTGTGCACTTAGATGCACCTGGAGAGTAAAGTGTCTTACTTAGGAACACAACACAAGAAACAGACTAAGGCGCGAGCTCGCGTCTTCAAGAGAATCACCTTTTGGGTAAATCAGGATCGTCTGAAAAGTATTGGAGCAAAATAAAGTGATTATTGTACTTGAGAGAAGAATCATGTTTTTCTCTCAGAACTTTTAGTGTTGTGTAATTAACTTTC
>JAQFVO010001066.1 GCA_027942505.1 Endozoicomonas sp.
GGGGTGGATTATTCACCGGTGCTCTCAGGAGCGGAAGATGCCCGCGTCATGGCTGCTTACGATTTTGTCGATGGCTCGGGCCTGCAACATCAAGACTTAACTCACAATGACCATGATGTGACGTTCGATAACGGCGTGGCCTGGAGCAGCAGCGGTGCCACCCTCACCAGTGGCAGCGGTACTATCGACCCGATGACCATCGGCGGGGATATTACCATTGCCTCCAACTTTACCTTCCACAGCCACAGCGCCTCGGACCGGATTATCGACTTCGGCAACGGCGGGCCATCGGATAACATTGTCATCAGCAGTCCAACGCTTGGCAGTATCGAGGCGCGTATCTACGACGGTAGTGTTCTTGTGGGCAGTTTGCTGGTAAACGATTTCTACACCCTGGGGCAAATCTTCCAAGTTGCTCTGACGGTTGGTGCTGACGGCCATATGCGCCTGTACAAAGACGGTTTCGAAGTGGGTGACAATGCCAATGCCCAGACACCGAACACTGTGTTGCGTTCTGATAACCTGGTGGGTGAGGATAACTGGGGCAACAATTCGCTTACTGATGGCACCATAAGAAATCTGGCGATTTTTGACCGGGCCCTGAGTGCAGACAGCATCAGTAATCTCTACTTCATGTCAATATCCAGTCGGATGGATCAGATTGATGAGGTTGTTGCCGGTTCTCTCAGTGCAGTGATCGATCAGGAACAGGTGATCAACAGCTCTGCCAGTGGTGAGCAGACCGAGGTCTTTGTGGCGGCCCTCCCCGATGGTGACAACATCGTTACCTGGATCTCTGATGACAGCGGCCAGGATGTGGTGATGGCTCGGCTCTACGACGCTGAGGGCAATCCCGAGGGCGGCGAGTTCCAGGTCAGTACGACAGTTGCTTCCGGCTCTGAAGAGTTCCGGGGGCCAAGCGTGGCGGTTCTCGACAATGGCAACCTCGCGTTCAGCTGGACACACCACGAAAGCAGCTCCTCGATCAAGAGCGCGACACGTTTCTTCAGTGCTGGTGGCACTCCACTGGCCAATGACCAGATCTATTCGACCGGGGGGGATCACTTCTCGGAGATTGAGGCCCTGGGCGACAATCGTTACGTCGTTGCTCAGGTCGAAAATACAACATTCCAGCAACAGAATCTGGGCCTTCTCAGGGTCCGCATTTTTGATGCGTCCGGCGCCTCTGAAGTAGATATCCTCGCTGGCCAGGCTTGGAACTGGGACTGGACGTCACCTGATATCGCGGCCCTTGATAACGGTGGTTTTGCCATAACCTGGCGTGAAGACCGAACGGCCACCGACAGTGGCCAGCTGCAAATATTCGATGCCAGTGGCAACAGTGTTCACGGTCCCATCGCCTTTGGTGGCGCAGCGCCCAGTGTTGACGACGATACCCGTAACCTTACCAAGGTGATAGAACTCAGTGATGGCGCACTTGCCACCAGCTATGAAAGCGGTGGCACCTGGTACGTCCAGCGCTGGAACGACGATGGCACCAAGCGCGCCACTGCCATTGCCGTCAGTGATAGTGGTGTCGTGGCCGAAAGCAACGTACAGCTGACGGCGGTTGGTGATGGCTTTATGGCGACGTTTGTCGCCGCTGATGCCGACGGCGAGGGTGTTTACGCCCGGCTGTTCGATGGCAGCGGGATTGCGATAGGTGATCCGATACTGATCAACGACACCACGACTGGAAATCAGCAGGCACCAGCGATCACTGAACTGGCCGATGGCTCCATCAAGGTGGTCTGGAGCAGCGACCACAGTGGTGACTCCGATATTTACCAGAAGACCCTGATGCTCGGCCGCCAGGTGGGTGAGCACGTACAGCAAGGCACTGTGGTCGGTCAGGTGCACGCCTCTGATGCAGACGGTGATGCCATGACCTTCAGCCTTACTGATGATGCCAATGGTAGGTTTGCCATTGATGCCAACACCGGTGCTATCAGCGTGGCCGGAGCTCTGAATTTTGAACATTCCAGCAGCCACGAGCTGGAGGTCAGGGTCACCGATGCCAACGGTAAATTCAGTGAGCAAAAGTATCTCATTTCTGTCACGGACCTACAGGATGAAGCGGTAATCAGTGGCCAGGATACTGGCTCTGTGACCGAGTATGGCAGCACCAGCCAGCATACTGGCACCGGTAGGCTCTACGTCACGGATGAGGACAGTGACGAAGATTATTTTGCCAGCGGCGACTATGCCGGCCAGTACGGTACTATCACCCTGAACGCTTGGGGTGACTGGGAATACACCGTCGATAGCAGTTTGCCGGCAGTTCAGAATCTGGCAATGGGTTACTCGCTGGTTGATATCATCACGGTTGAATCGTTGGATGGTACCAGTCACGACATCAGTGTGACCATCAACGGAGTGGGTAGCCCGCCGGTGCATGATGCCAGTACTCTGAGTGCTGCGACTAATCAGGAAGAAGCGGTCAACACCATCACCACCAGCAATGACCAGACCGAGGCGTCCGTGGCGGTCTTCCCTGGTGGTGGCTATATCGTTACCTGGATCTCTAATGACAGTAGCGGCCGGGACGTGGTGATGGCTAAGCGCTATGATGCCTCCGGCGATCCCGACGGTAGCGAGTTCCAGGTCAGTGGCACGGCTACTTCCGGTTCTGAACGGTACCAGTCACCCAGCGTGGCGGTTCTCGACAATGGCAACTTTGCGGTCAGCTGGACGCGCTTCGACTCCAAAAGCAGCTCTCCGGCCACGGCTCAGGGCCGTTTCTTCACAGCTAATGGCACAGCCCTTCCCCAACACGACTTTTCGTATTCGGGTGATTACGTCTCGGAGATTAATGCTCTGGACAGCAATCGCTACGCGATTTCCGTGGTGGATGGTTCAGGAGGTCAGCATAAGGTCAGGACTCGCATTCATGATGGGTTAGGAGACAACGAAGTCAATTACGTTACCGACGTCACCAACCATCAGTGGGCAGCACCGGATATAGCCGCCCTTGGTAACGGCCTCTTTGCCATGACATGGCGTGATGAGCGAACCACCAGCAATAGCGCTAAATTGGAAATATTCCAAACAGCAGGTCTTTTCAGCTGGAGTCACCATGGCCCGGTTTCTTTTGGTGGTGCAGCGGCAACGGTTCAAGATGACAGTCATAATCTCACCAAGGTGATACAGCTGAGCGATGACACTCTGGCGACCAGCTATAAAAGTGGTGGTACCTGGTACATCCAGCGCTGGAACGACAATGCTACTCAACTTGGCAATGCTTTTGCCGTCAGTGACAGTGGCGTGGTGGCCGACACTAATGTCCAACTGACCGCACTTAGTGATGGCTTCGTGGCTACGTTTGGGGCTGCCGATGCCAACGGTGAGGGTGTCTACGCTCGACGGTTCAACAACGATGGCAGCGCAGCAAGTGATGCGGTGCTGATCAACGGCACCACCACGGGTGATCAGGTGGCACCAACGGTCGTTGAATTGGCCGATGGCTCCATCAAAGCTGTCTGGGGCAGCGACCACAGCGGTGACTCGGATATTTACCAGACGACCCTGACGTTCGACCAACAAGTGGAAGTGGATGAAAACGCCCAGCCAGGCACTGTTGTCGGCCGGGTGAGTGCCACTGATCCGGATGGTG
>JAQFVO010000836.1 GCA_027942505.1 Endozoicomonas sp.
AGGGCGCCATGCCCCCCCATGGAGTGGCCAGCAATACTGCGTTTATCGCTGACCGGAAAGTGCTGCTCAATCAGTTCTGGCAACTCCGATGTCACATAGTCGTACATCTGATAGTGCTGGTGCCACGGGGGTTGGGTGGCATTGACATAGAAACCGGCACCCAGGCCAAAATCGTAGCCGGAGTCAGGATCATCCGGCACACCCTCTCCTCTCGGACTGGTATCACACGCGACAATGGCAACGCCCAGCGCAGCAGCCACACGTTGTGCTCCCGACTTCTGCATGAAATTCTCATCCGTGCAGGTCAGTCCGGACAACCAGTAGAGAACGGGCACCGGCTGTTCCGGAGCTTGTGGTGGCAGATAGATGGCAAAGCGCATAGTGCAACCAAGAGTTTTGGCATCGTGCGAAAACTGTTTATGCCAGCCACCAAACAGTTTGTTACTGCAGATATTCTCCAGAGACATTCATCTTCCCCTGCTAAGCAAGTGACCCTGACCAAGGCTATTAGAAAAGAGATATGGTCAGACTGTCGTTGAGTTCTGGTAATGAATAACCGAACGAATACTCTCACCTTTGTGCAAGAGATCAAAAGCGGTGTTGATGTCTTCCAGCCCCATGTTGTGAGTAATGAAATCGTCCAGTTTAAACTCACCCGCCAGATACTGCTCAACGATATCCGGCAGTTCAGAACGCCCTTTAACGCCGCCAAACGCAGAGCCACGCCAGACTCGTCCAGTCACCAACTGAAACGGACGGGTGGAGATTTCCTGACCAGCGCCGGCGACACCGATGATGACTGACTCTCCCCACCCCTTGTGGCAACACTCAAGAGCAGAACGCATCACATCGACATTACCGATGCACTCGAAGGAGAAATCGACACCGCCGTCGGTCAGCTCAACGATCACATCCTGGATTGGCCGGTCATAGCTGTGTGGATTGATGCAGTCGGTAGCCCCGAGCTTTTTCGCCAACTCAAACTTGGCTTCATTGATATCCACCCCGATAATCCGACTGGCTCCAGCCATCACGGCACCAATAATTGCCGACAGTCCAATACCGCCGAGGCCGAATATAGC
>JAQFVO010001129.1 GCA_027942505.1 Endozoicomonas sp.
TTCCAGCCGCGCCCACTGCCTGTCCAATTTAATTTGTGACTCAGTGGCACAGTCAGGCCGGTAATCGCCGAAAAACTGATTACACTTGGCCAGATCAGACTTCAGCTTATTCTCGTATTGATGCCATGCTTGGGAGAATAGCCTGCTGTTGCGCACGATCAACAGATCCTCACACTTCGTCAGCATCGTCCTGATCAAAGTCAGGCGTAATGAAAAAGCCGGATTTTCCAGCTCAGACCATGCGCCAATGAAACCCAAAAGCCCATCAAGCAGAACAATGGTTCGATCAAACCCCAACTGGGGGCTCAAATTGGTTCTGAACAGGACTGTACACCGGGTGACGAGTTGCCAGACACCGAGCAACAGACCAGTCGGTTGCTGGTCAGGTTGCAGGTCAAGACACTCCATGAGCTCAATGAATTTTTCGACCATGCGGGCGTATCTGACCATCAGCAAATGCGGATCCCCTGTCTCGGGGATGACAAAAAGCCGCGCTTCCAGCCAGTCAAAATTGGCGCGCATGCTTGCCTTGAGGTCTCGCAGATGGGCATCTTTATCAGTGCGCGCGACGTCGCGAAGCAACCTTTGCACAGAGACATAGTAATTCTGCTCCAACCACGATCCGCAGACTCGCCGGTGGAGGTTTCGGGTCAGTTCAATCTTGTTTTCCTGTCTGAAAACCATGTACATGGACGAAAACAGCTGGCATCGATAGCGCATGGGAAGAGCGCGCCAGCCCAGCCTGTCGAGCCATTGGTTGTCTTCCTTGCAAATATGGACAAGCAATTCTCTTATCTCTCGTAACACCTGCTGCTCACCCCATACCCGCGTCAAACCGGCAATACAGCGTGTACCCAGTTTTCTGAGAAACCCGGGCACTACGCGCTCAATCGTCAGCGACAGGAAAAGCACATCCAACGACAATTCACAGTCGGACAGTATTAATTTGAACGGTTCGATCAGAAAATGAACATCGTCCTTACTCCCGATGGCTTGCGGTCCCTCAGTCATCAGGTGATGAAAGCGGAGAAAGTCATCCCTGGTGACGTCTGTTTTCTGTAACTGGTTAAATTTCATCAGACAGTTGTGAAAGAATGTCCAGTCCAGTGCACCAAGTCGTGCGAAGCTGTTGATGCAGGATGACCAGAATAAACAGGAACTACTGGACAACAGTGAACCCGCCGCTTGTGGGCGTTGTTGCCTGGTCACTCCACTGCCAGCTGAACTGTTTTTTCCCCGTGCTGGCGCAGCAGCTGGGGACTGTTGTCGCTTACGCCCTGACCTGCGCCGCGTTACGACCTGCCAAGAACTGTTACTATCGTCCTTTTCTGGAGTCTGCTGTCCGTACAGCGGATCAGCCACATCAGCATGCCCGCTGTCGATATGGAGGCTGACAACAAATTCGTGAGCCCCTGAATACTCAGTGTCGAGCCCTGCATTGCAGCGATCCACCTGACGCTGCCCAATAACTTTGCCGGGCAAATCAGAAGTACGTTGCCGGGGGGCAGATGTCGAAAAAACAGTGGGGGGAGAGCTGGCAGATAATAGCTGATGACCAACAGTATGATCATAAGATTGACTGCCACTGACCTGTAAAGGCACCTGATCCACGGCTACTCCTTAAGGCTAAATACGACCTGCCGTTAGATGGCTGATAAATCAGTTAGTTCCCTGCCGGAACGTGTGGCCTGTCGTCTGGTTTACGCCTTTTTACCCAGATCTACAAAGAATCGACATTTCCTGATTAGCCCATTGGTCACTTTGTCGACCGTGTCAGCATCGGTCAAACCCACCTTGTGACGAAGGTAGAGCAGATCGGCAAAGTGGTGCCAGCTTTTGATCCCACTACCATCTTTGACCAGGTAGCCCAGTACCTGCGTCGGGCCGGCGTAGTCCTCAAACCTCAGACCGCTGATTTTCATGGCATTGACTATGTGAGCGAGCCCCCCCTCAAAACGCTTGCGATGTTCTATATCGCTGCGCCCGAGCAGGTCAACGGACAGATGATAAGCACTGATCAGGTGCCTGGTATCTCCATCTGCCTCATACCAATGCAATTGCGTCATGGCAATCCGATCATCGACTTCATCTCGTTTGAACTGACAAGCCTTATTCGGATCAGTCATCAGCGACTTGGTGTGGCGAAATTCCTCAACTGCTGCCTGGTAGACATCGTGACAGGCAAGAAGGTTGGCTTTTCTCCAACTCAGTTTGGCATTATCGAAGACGACGGCCATCAGACTACTGACACCTGCATGGTGCTCTCCAGCCAGAAAGTACCACTTGGCCAACTCAATGGTGCCTGCCTCCCGATGTTTGTCGCTGAGGTTCCAGCCTTTGGTAAAGTCTTCGCGGCACATGGCCAGATTTTCCTGAATCCATTGCGGGGAGGCTTTACCAGTTGCACAGACCAGACGGTGGAATGATGACTCTTTGAGCGAAAAGTCCAGCCGTGCAGATTTAATGCGCTGGGAATAAAGCGACTCACAGGCATCGGGAAACTCACCCAAGAACTGATTACAGCTGGCCAGAAGCGACTTCAGCTCGCTCTCGAAGCGGTGCCAGGCTTGGGAGAACAGGTTATAGTTACGTTCGTGCAAAAGATCTTCACACCTCGCCAGTATCACTCCCAGCAAGGTCAGGCGCAATTCAAAAACTGACGTCTCCATCGAGGGCTTGTGCTGAATATGTTGCAACAGCCTGCCAAGCAGACCAATGGTTCGGTCAAACCCCAGATGGGCGTTCAGATGTGCTCGAAAGTGGACCGAACAGTCCGTGACCGATTGCCACATGCTGTATAGTAAACCGTCCGGTTGCAGCTCAAGACTGTCGACGACCTCAAAGAACTTCTCGACAATGCTGGCGTATTTGTCAATTGGCTCGCAGCGTTCCTTCATCTCCGGGATGGCAAAAAACTGATCCTCCAGCCAGAATAAAGTGGCTCGCATGCTTGCCTTCAGGTCACGCAGGTAAGCGCCGAGATCACTACCTTGTGGGCTGTGTAACAACTTTTGCATCGTTAAATAGTGAAATCGTTCCAACCTTTTCCCATTGACGTGCTCGCACACCTTGCGGATCAGGTCAAACTTGCGACTCTTTTTGAACAGGTAGAGTAAGGACGAAAACAGATTGCATCGTTGGCGCATGTGCATATCCTGCCAGCCCAGCATGTCGAAGCGCCAATCATTCTCCCGGCAAATCCGGGCGAGCAGTTCCGTTATTGCAGCGAACAGCTCGCCGTGTCGCGGGGTTACCTGCATCAACCCGCCAACGAAGCGATCGCCAAGCATTTTGAGAAACCCGGGCACTGCACGCTCAAACATCAGTGACAGAAAAGTGGTATCCGTCGACAGCTCATCGTCAGACACCATCACTTTGAACGGAGCGACCAGAAAAACCATAACGTCCTCCCTCTTAATGGTTTGTGGTCCCTCAGTCATCAGGTCATGAAAGCGGAGAAAATCATCTCTGGTCAGGTCCATTGGCATAAAGTGATGAATTTTCATCAGACAGGTGTGAAAAGTGTTCCAGTCTGCTTCACCGAGTCGAGCGAAGCTCTTGATGCATAATGGCCAGTGTAAACAGGGAGTAGTGGAGAACACCCGACCCAGGTCGCTGCCATCTCCGCGCTGACGTTGTCCGGTCACTCCGTTGCCAGCTGAACTGTTTTTAGGCAATTGCCTCGCTGGTGCGGCCCGGGCACCCCCCTTTATCCATGCTTTACGCTTGCCAGCCGGGGACTTCTGCCGCTGACGTCCTGAACTGCGCCGGGTTACTGTCTGCCAGTGACCGTCACCATCGCTCTGTTGTGGCTCTGACGTCTGTTGCCGGTCGGGCCGATCAGGTTCGCCAGAACACTCAGCATTGGGGTTGTTGGGGCTGGCAGCAAACTCGTGAGCATCAACCAGGTCAGCGTCGGACCCAGTACTGTCAGAATCACCGCAGCGGTCTACCATACACCAGCGCTGACCGATAGCTTTGCCGGGCAAACCAGCCGTGCTTTGCCCGGGAGCAGATGTCGCACGGACGTGAGAGAGAGACCCGGCAGGTGATAATTGATGCCTGGCGGGTAAACCCAAAGAGCAACTGAGCGGCAAAGAATCCACGGTTTAACCTTACGACTGACTGCTAAAGATACATTTGATGGCTGATGGTACTGTTAGTTCCCTGTTTTAAGGCACGATTTACCCACCACGCCGGGTTTTACGATATTTTGTCCAGTCTTATAAAGTACCCACGCTTCGTGCCCATTTCATCAGCCATTTTGTTGACCGAATCGGCACTGGTCAGGTGCAGCTTATGACGGACGTAAAGGAGGTTGGCGAAGTGATGCCAGCTTTTGATGCGACGACCCTCTTTAACCAGATAACCCAGTACCGACGTCTGCGCAGCGAAGTCCTCAAACCTCAGGCCACTTTTTTTCATGGCATTGACGATGTGACTCAGCACCCCCTCAAAAGCCTCCCGGTCCCGAACATCACAGCGCCCAAGCAGGTCAACGGACAGTTGGTAAGCCTCGATCAAATGGTCAGTTCCGTCTCCGGCCTGGTAACACTGCAACTGAACCATGGCAATCCGGTTATCGACTTTATCTAGTTTGCGCCGGTCAGTCTCACCCGATTTTCTCATCAGTGCCTTGGTATGGTGAAACTCTGCAACGGCGCTATGGTACTCGCCGTGGCGAGCAAGAAGGTCGCCCTTTTTCGTACTCAGTTTGAAATAATTGAAACAGGCATTTGTCAGGGTAGTGACGCCTGCATCGTGCTCCCCAGCCAGAAAATACCACTTGGCCAGCTCAATAGTACCAATTTCCTGATAATTCTGGTTCAATTATTTCAAACTGAGTACGAAAAAGGGCGACCTTCTTGCTCGCC
>JAQFVO010001155.1 GCA_027942505.1 Endozoicomonas sp.
CTTTTCTGTTTGTGGTCGGAAGCTTTTTCTTGATCAATACGTCATATTTAGTGATGGATAAACTGCAAAACAGGACACCCATAAAATCTCGATTGAGAAAAATGGGTGTCCTTTTTTTCTTTTTTTTCTTTTGTCGAGCGTAGCTCAGACAACCCCCAAAAACTTTGTGTCTTAGTGCCTTTGTGGTTCCCTTCTTGTCGGGGCCGACAGCCGCGTTCGTGAAGGCGACGTTGGATGGTTGTGCGGGTATTTCAGTTTTCCAACACTGCTTATTGGAACTTTCTATCTAAAAGAGAGCCTAATCAAAAACAAGAACAACATCGAGCGATTAATTATGCAATGTGAGAACTGTTTATCCCAAGCGGCAACAGCAATGAGGTGCTCGCACGAGTCAAGTCAGGTTATCGGCCAGCAAACCGAGCCGGGAAAATCCGGTCTGCAGACGACCTTTTATTACTATGACCCGTTAGAAGGTACAAAATGCAAGCTGGTCAATGCTACTGCGACCGTAGCCGCTTCTGCTGCGGTGGGAGCCACCATTTCGCCCTTGATGACGGCGTATCTGCCGGGAATTGTTACCAGTGGAGACTCCATCTTCGATCGTGCCATCGTGCAGTTGGACCGGGCTTTTACTAACTCCCCGCTTTATATCAGTACTGCCCTGGGCGCCACTCTGGGTGCTGCCGGGGCGTTCTGGCTTATTAATTCTGCCTATCAAGATGGCCTCAAACCACGTACCGTGGCTGCTGTCCGATGCTTCATGAATGGGCTGATTCACCAGGTGGAGGGTAATATCAAGTCGATTCAGGATTGCAAAAACGCCATTCAGACCAATAAAGATCTGCTTACCAACTTCAACAAAGAAGAGATGCTGGCTGAAAAGGAGCGTAATCGGGTCGAGGCCAATAACGAGTACGGCAAGAGACTTCAGCGTTATCAGAAAAAAATCGAGAGAGTTACCGGCGAGCTGGAAGGTTATCTCACCGGAGTCTTTGGTAGACTGGCATCTCCAAACAGATTGCCCACCTACCAGGAGGCTGTCTCCACTCCAAGAAACCCAGGCAGCTACCAACTCGGCCAATATGTAACGAATTTCATCAGAGGTACAGATTTCTCCTGGTATGCGCAGTATCAACTTGTTGAATCCCTCAATCCCTATCTTGATGAAGGAGAGAAGGAACATGTCCGGAGGATACTGAACAAGCTCCCCAGTCGCCCTATGATGGTTTTCCCCAAAACAGGGCCGCTGGAGAGGAAGTACAGCAAACTCGAATCCCAATGTGATAGTGATGAAAGCAAAATGGGAGAGCTGGAAACAAGAGTTAAAGACCTGACCACCCGGTACAGCTGTTTTGAACTCGGCCCTGACGGCAAGGTAAAAGTACCATCCGTTGCTGATTTCAGTAAATATCTGCCAGATTGATCTGAGATGCCTTTGAAAATCCGGTTGTGGGTTTGTTCTTGCGGTGTATACGCGCCAGAGTCATTAACGCTGCCGGGAATGTCCGACAGCAAGGCATCGTGTAATTAAAGGCTGAAGGACACTCCGTTTCTGCTGATGGAGCTTGCGTAAATCCGGTTTATCGCCGGTAGGAGCCTCACCTTTATGCCCTATGGGTACCTGTGCCCTCTGAGGGTGGTGAGTGTCACAATGAGTTTCGCTCTTTGAGTGATATTTCGTCCCACGGCTTAATATCCAGTTCATGATGGATCTTTGA
>JAQFVO010000855.1 GCA_027942505.1 Endozoicomonas sp.
GCTATATTCGGCCTCGGCGGTATTGGACTGTCGGCAATTATTGGTGCCGTGATGGCTGGAGCCAGTCGGATTATCGGCGTGGATATCAATGAAGCCAAGTTTGCGTTGGCGAAAAAACTCGGGGCTACCGACTGCATCAATCCACACAGCGATGACCGCCCAATCCAGGATGTGATCGTTGAGATGACCGACGGCGGTGTCGATTTCTCCTTCGAATGCATCGGTAATGTCAATGTGATGCGTTCTGCTCTTGAGTGTTGCCACAAGGGTTGGGGAGAGTCGGTCATCATCGGTGTCGCCGGCGCTGGTCAGGAAATCTCCACCCGTCCGTTTCAGTTGGTGACGGGTCGTGTCTGGCGTGGCTCTGCTTTTGGCGGTGTTAAGGGGCGTTCTGAACTGCCAGATATCGTTGAGCAATATATGGCGGGTGAGTTTAAACTGGACGATTTCATTACTCACACCATGGGGCTGGAAGACATCAATACCGCTTTTGATCTCTTGCACAAAGGTGAGAGCATTCGTTCAGTCATTCATTACCAAAACTCAACGACAGTCTGACTGTATCTCTTTTCTAACAGTCCTGGTCGGGGCTACTTGTTTAGCGAGGAAGATGAATGTCTCTGGAGAATATCAGCAGTAACAAACTGTTTGGTGGCTGGCACAAGCAGTACACGCACGATGCCAAAACTCTTGGCTGCACTATGCGCTTTGCTATCTATCTGCCACCGCAAGCCTCGGAACAGCCGGTGCCCGTTCTCTACTGGTTGTCTGGACTGACCTGCACTGATGAGAATTTCATGCAGAAGTCAGGAGCACAACGTGTGGCTGCCGCGCTGGGCGTTGCCATTGTCGCGTGTGATACCAGCCCGAGAGGGGAGGGTGTGCCGGATGATCCTGACTCCAGCTACGATTTTGGCCTGGGTGCCGGTTTCTATGTCAATGCCACTCAATCCCCGTGGCACCAGCACTATCAGATGTACGACTATGTGACATCGGAGTTGCCGGAACTGATTGAGCAGCACTTTCCGGTCAGCGATAA
>JAQFVO010001297.1 GCA_027942505.1 Endozoicomonas sp.
ACACGGAGAAGAGAAAAAAAGCTTTTCCTCTGTGTCTGCGTGACTCTGTGGCTAAAGCTTTCATGACAGAGGGTGACGAACCATCGTCATGAACATTTGTGTCAACATAAGAGCTTGCTGTGGCCATTGGAGGCAACGTTAATCACCTCTTCAAGCCCGGACAGACCGTGCCTGGGATGTGAAGCTGCACAAGCCATTTGTCAGGTAGTCACCGTCCTTGAGATGCACATTGTCAGGAGAACTTCCTCCTGAATAAACTGTCCATAGTACGGTACCAGATCGCTTTTATGACGATCAGATCACGGAACCGACAATGAATAATATTGGGACTAACCCTCACAGAACACCACCGGTTGGGCCAGAAGCGGTGGCACCGCAACCGCTTACAGCCCCAATCCTCCCGAAGCAACAACCAGCAGCGGCACAGTCAACTCCTGTGCGGACAGTACGCCAGCACAGTCCAGCAGTTGCCCGCCCTCCCTTTGACTTTCGCTTTGTCAGCTCAGACCAACAGGTCAGGGCCATTATGCACTCACTGACTCAGGCGGCACCGGGCAACGTGGTGCTGATCAACCAGCCGGAGCAACTGTTTCAGGACGACCTTGTCTACCGCCTGCATATTGGTGCAGATGGTCATTACCGGCAAACACCCGGTCGGCTCTTTGTCGACGACCTGATGCTGGTACTGGACATCCGCGCCCTGTCCTGCGACGAGCTGCCAACATTCAATGACCTGCTCGACCCCCGGCAACCCGGCCTGTTCGACAAAACCACCGGCACCAGGCGCCCTCTTGGCACTCATGTCTGTATACTGGTGCTGGCCCAACTTGACCAGCTGCAACATGGCGCCAGGGACCCCAAGTCACCCGGTGCCGACTTCTGGCGGCGCGTCAATCGCCCGGGCAATCAGTGGGATCTGCCGCACCAGCCAACCGAATCGGACGCCCTGCTGCCCGACTATCCCGACACTGCCGTTAACGCGGAAAACAGGGTCATCATCAACTGCCATCTGCATGCCAGTTGGCGCCGCTTGCTGTTCGGTGGGCCGGGCGTCGACAGCCGTGGCAGAATCAGCCACCTGCCCGGCCAGCTGGCCCATTTACACGACGGCCAGCAGGTGATTCTCAAAGGGGGCGACTGGCAGGACCTCGCTTTTGAGCAAGCCATACGACAGTTAGTTAAACACCGATGTTACCGTAGCAACGGGCAGCAACAGAGACTGGCGGAAAACATCACCTTTTATCGAATGCCAGTGCCCGACGATGAACTGAGCAAATTATTACGCGCTACGATCCCTGTTACCGGCAACACTGGCCCGAGCCACATCCTGATCAACCAGGCAAATATTGCCCAGTGGCTCAATCCCCTGGGTATTTCACCCGAAGGTGCAGCTGTTCACAACAACATCTTAACGGAGCAGATACGGGCCGGAGCTACCTTGTCAGTGACCTCGCCCTTGTCAGAAGCGCTCTGGTTTCAGCTGCTCGGTGCGGTCAATACCATCACAGACAGTACTGGCCACTCTCCGTCAGGGCTTGGTGCCATCAGCGAAGGACAACCTCAATCCCTGAGGGCTGAACTGGCCAAAACCGGGTTTACCGGCCCTCACCCCACTATTAAAATGGCGACCTTCGAGCAGGAGGCGCAGGCCAGCGCCTGGCTTGATAGCTGGCACGAGCCCCCCCTGGTTATTCAGATCAGCCCCCTGACCACCTTCAACCAGCTGTTCGACAAGCTGCATATCGTCTCAGAGCAAAAGGCACAATTCGCCCGCCAAGGCACCGGGCTGCAAGCGGCATTGCAGCAGGGAAAACCCGTTGTACTGCGCGGCCTTGATAACAACCCAGCGTTACAACAGGCACTGGAACCACTGTTTTGCACTCAGCTGCTGCCGGTTAATGGCACACTGATAACCTATCCCAACGCCGATCTCACCGTGCTCTGGCCAGCGGCGGCTAAAAGCATCTCTCCCCTGCTCAGTGATGCCCGGGCCATCCCCTGCCCCGAGCTGGATATCTGGGCTTACAGCGCGGCACAACACGGCCTTACCCGGGCGCAACTGCCCGAACAGGCCATAAAAAAAATCTACGAGGCAGCTGACACCATTCCAGGGCACCTTTGCCAAGCGCTACCTGCGCTTAATCCTGAGCAGCTGGGCAACTTGATTCTGGCCGCCCGGCGAGCACAAAAACACGACAATAGCCTAATACTGGCGGCGCACCACTGGCGCCGGGCCATCGACAGTATTCTAACTCATACCACCCGGAGTCACGCTGCCGCCCGTGACTACCTGAAGGTGATTTGCCTACAGTTACTGCCAGATACCGATGACTGGGTTGACCCCGCGCGTCTGCAGCAGCTGCCTGGCAACCGGTTGAACCGGCAGTTTGTTATCAGGCACCTCTGGTCGGTGGCCAGATGTTTTGGCCCTGACATACTCGGCAAGTGTGGATTGTATCTGCTGCCATTTTCGCCGCCCGACTTGTTGGCCAGCCAGACCCTGAATGCGTTGTGCACATTAATCGTCGCCTATTCAGCACCGGCACAACAGCAAGCCATTGCCCGGCAACTGGAGGTGGCGGAGCCCGGGCCGGCGAATCACTACCCCAATCTGAGCATCAGGTCGTCAGCACACATCCGCAGACTGCAAGATGCGCTGGCTGGCGGCTGGCAAATCAATGCACTGCATAATCACACAAAAGCCATCGAAACACTGGCGGCTGACTGTTTTGCTATTGCCAGGCGTCAGGCTGACGATGCCCTTGCCCTGATCAGAGAGCGCTTGACCGAGACCCTGACCTGGCGCGGCAGCACAGAGCCGCCACTGCAAACCCTGGCCGAAGACCTGTACCACGGCCGCAGCAACCAGAGTGACTACCTGGCTCGTCGCCTGTCACGACTGCATCAGCGCATGGCCGATGCACCGATTATTTTTCTGCAGGGGGAGACCGGTACGGGTAAAAGTTATTTTGCGGCCACCGTCGCCCGCACTTGTGGCCCGGCATTTATCGTCTCCCTTGGTCCCTGCGACAATGAACAGACGCTGGCGCAACGGTGGTGCTGGCAAGAAAACGGCAACGATCGAGGTATGAAGGAGGAAAACCGGACATTAATGACCTGGGCGACCACCAACGCCAACGATAAAGACGACTACGTAACTCTGATACTGGATGAGGGAAACCTGGCTGTCACTGGTTTGCTCAGTGCATTGACCGGCCTCTGGGAACCTGCCCCATGCATATACGTACATGGCCATCCCGTTATGGTCAGTAACAAACATCGGGTGATTATTACCGGTAACCCCAACAGTTACACCGACAGACAGACAGAGCCAGCCCTGAATGCCAAAATCCCCTGCGTCTATTATCCGCAGCTGAAGGAAGAGTTTCTCCAGGAGCATGTGATAAAACCGGCCCTGGAGAAGCTCGTCCCCAGTAACCAGGGCAGCGTCAGCAACGCTATCCTGGCACTGTGGCAGCAGTATCCGAAACTGCTCCCTGACCGGCTGTTCACCCCCAGAGATCTGCAGGACATCGGCGCCCGGGCAGGCTGGTATCTCACCTGCAGCGGCGCCAGCCAGCCCACCCCTGAGCAACTGCACGCCGTGATACTGCAGTGTTTTCGTGACCTGCTGAACCCGCAAATCAGTGCAACAGACCGTACCGACGCGCTGGCAAGCTGGTTCAGCGTCTCATACCCGCTTGACTTTGCCTTGGTCAGACAAACCCACGACCGCATTCTGGCACCCGCCTGCGAGGCCTTTATCACCCTGAGCAAAGACATTAATCCGGACTTTGATACATCACCCGATGCGGTTATCGACCTGGTGCATCAGCTCAGCCAGGACTTGCACTGTTGCCAGCAGTCATTTCACCACTACCGCCCCCACGGTGGACGACAAGCCACCTTGATCGAAGGCCCCCCGGGCCGGGGCAAGGATGTCACCCTGCAACTGCTGCTGCAGAGCATTGAACAGCAGGTTATGGACCGCCGTGAAAGCATGCCGCGCGTATACCGCCTCAACGCCTGCGACTGTTCCTGGGACACCCTGCGCAACATGATCAAACAGGCCAGAACGTACGGCGGTATTGTCGTGATTGCCGAGATGAACCTGATCGACAGCCGGTATCTGGAAGGTGAACTGAATGACATTCTGGCCGGTGCTGCCCACCCGGGCTTCTACCTGTTCGCCACCATTAACCCCTCCCACTTCGGTGGGCGCAAGCCGTTGTCACCAGCGCTGACCGACCGTTTCCGTCGCCTGCCCATTCGTGCTTACAACCTGGGCGAATTGCAAGCCATTGCCGGAAAGGCTCTGCCTGACAACAGACAGGCAGAAGCGGCCATTCTGGCTCGCTGGCATTGTCGCCTGCGCCGCCATCTGCACGACAACAACCTGCCACTATTCCCCACCAGCCTCGATCTGCAAACCGTCGCCAAAGCCATCAATAGCGAGGGAGATTTCCGCCCCCCGACCCTTGAGCAAAGGTTCAATAAACACTACCGGCTCTACCTGCTGGCTGGTGCAACGACGCTAGACAAGCTGCCCGGTCTACCTGTTGAAACAACACCGGGCACCATTGACAGACCGTTGTGCGACTGGCTCCACCGAGTGCTTGCCCAAGGACCGTGGCTGATAAAACGCCATGGGTGCAATCAGTTGCTGGCGACACAGCAGACCATCCTGCTTAAATCCAGCCTGGATACACCCGAAGCACAGCAAACCATCATCACCATGCTGGCAACAGCACAGTGGCTGGCTGCCAATCTGCCACTGGCACCGAAGCCGAGCGACCCGGAACTGACGCAGGCTTTTTATCGTCTCTGGCAGCGGCGCTGGTTTGAGCAGCATTTTCAACACACCGGTATTACGCCTGACACCCTGTTTCCCATAACCACAGCCTGGCGGCAACTGCTGGCCAACGCCAAACCGCAATATCTTGAGCAAATAACGAGACTGGTTAATGACTTTGGTCAGTCCTCCTCGCAACACTGGTTGCTGTTCAACAAGAACCTCAAGCAGTCGCTGCCGGCCCATCTTCGCTCACCAGCCGACAGTAATAGCGCCGTCGCCTATATACCCGAAGTCACCGGTCCGTTAAGCGGTCTGTCCGACACCTATCCATGGCCAATGGCACTGTTAAAAACTGCCGGCATCCTGGTGGTTTCTGCAATAAGTACCTTCGCCTATACAACCGAAGTCACCAGTCCGGTAAGCGGTCTGTCCGACACCTATCCATGGCCAACGGCACTGTTAAGAACTGCCGGCACCCTGCTGGCTCCTGCAATATTAACGTGGCAGCTGGCCCAAGCGGTTGCCGGTTCCATCAGTCCGCGCCGATCAACAGGGTGGATAGATCGTGAAACCGATTATGAAAAAAATACAGTAAAACAGTTGTCGCTTACCAAACACTTCAATAGTGACCAGGACCCGCGCCTTTACCGGATCGAATGCAAAGACCTTCGCGTACTGCCAGACGGCGATATTAAACTGTGCAACTTTCCCCCCATGGAAGTTGCTGTCGACATGGCAGCAAAAGTACCCGGTCGTCAGCAGACAGAAGGCAGAATCAGTCTGATACCTGTTGACGGAGTCTGCTTATTACCGGGGCTGATACCTGATGAAGATATTGTTGAGATGCACACCACTCCCCCTGTGGAGTTCCGCCTGAGTCTGGACCGGTACACCGGGTTGTACCAGGTTCGTCTGCCCGCCGGCAACCAGAGCATCACCATTATCTTCACAGTTCAGGCCAGAGAGAGTCGGCGTCAGAACTTCAGCCAGCCATTACAACCGGACATCCACTGCTCACAGCCGATGAAATCAGCCATTGACACCCTGTTTGACCATATGGATGAGTATCCTCAACAGCAAAAAGAGCAATTGCTGGCCATCAAAGAGGCGACGACCATCGAACAGCGAATCGAGGCCATAGTTCACTATTGCCGGGCGTTTTCCGGTCACACAAAACCGGCAGCTCACCAGCCATTATTCCTGTATCTGCTACAACAACGACAAGGGAGCTGCCGCCATCGAGTGTTGGTGTTTGTCGGGCTTTGTCGCTACTTTGGCATTCCCAGTCGCATTATTTTCAGTAAGCATCACGCCTTTGTTGAATTTTCACTGAACCAAAGCTGGCAGTCGCGAGACTTGGGAGGTGCTCCTGGTTCAGTTCAATTGACCCTGCCACAATTTTCCACGTCAGGTCAGCGAGCCGCGCTCACCCAGCCAAAGGCTGGCCAGTCTCTCGCCACCAACCAACCCCATCGACAGTCAGGGCTGGCGGCACAGGCATCCATTTTGTTCCACGTGTTTAACCACGCGTCCAGTGAAGAGCAGTCATTGCTGGCCAGGGCCATGAAAGTTGACACTGACACCCTGCGCCAGCACGCGCAGAAAGGCACCCCATTGGCGGCCAATCTGAAAATAGCGTCAGTGATCACATATCTCTGGAAAGATGCCAGTTTGAGCGGGCTGTCTCTCGGATCGGCCCTGTTGAACGCCAAGGGCGTACTGGATGATGATGACAAGGATCTGATTGGTAAACCCTTTCAGTTGGAGCCACGGCCATTGACCAGCACACTGATTAAACTTCTATCCACCGATGTAGATACCGACCGGCTCACTCAACTGCTGACAGAAATTTATACGACAGTCATAGTGAATGGCAGAGTTCACCCAATCATCTGGCAGCACGCCCTGAGTGAGCCACTGATACTCGCTGACTATGATAAACCTGCTACGGCCATCCTCGCCCGTAAGGCGTTGGAGTCTGGCTGGATTGGCCTGAAGCACATATCACCAGATTCTGATGAAGGTTGCGGCTTCGTTGGTGCCGGTCTTCTGTTTCAACTGCTGACAGAGTTTGGCAAACATGAGGAAATAAAGACTCTGTCAGATGATTATTTAAGACGGTGGTATCGCCATTTCCTTAAGCCACGATGTGCCATTAGCGACTGGCAGAACAGGGAGAAAAAGACGATTATCAGCCACAGCCTCAGTGGCCATTCACCCAGGCTGGAGTCATGGCTCTCTGTCTCATCCTTAAACCAGGCATGGTCTGATGAGCCTGAAGGCATTGCTGATATTGGCCGCCTGCTTGCCCGGGAACCTGCCTATCCGCGCACTACATCGGGACAGAACCATCGTCGCACGGTAATTATTATCAACACTCTGGACAGTACAGAGATTGAACACGTAGCCAACAACCTGATGCTGAAGAAAGTGGCGAGTGAACTGAAACTTCGCTCTGCGCAAAACGCTGTGGAAAACCATAATGCCATAACCAGAAGTACGACGAGGTTAAGCGCCG
The DNA here is from genome assembly GCA_027942505.1 of Endozoicomonas sp. GTDB lineage: Bacteria > Pseudomonadota > Gammaproteobacteria > Pseudomonadales > Endozoicomonadaceae > Endozoicomonas. The sequence goes on from JAQFVO010001297.1 coordinate 7,314, forward strand.
CAATGCGGTCAGTAGACGATGGACTGGCCTTTAATCTGACACAAATCGTAGACGCCGAATTAAAAAACGCTATATACCAGTCAGATGCACTACTAACCACTGCGATCAGGCTACTCAAGGAACAGTTCTGCCAATACCTTTTTGAAAAAACGACTGCCTGCGGTAATCAACTACACTATTGCTGGTTTGGTGGTTTTGTCGAGAATTGCAATATTGGTTTTGGGAGCCACCAGCCATCATCACCCCAAGAGCTGCTGGCTATGTTTACACATATCGAAGATGACAGACTCATTCACCTCGACTTAAATCACACTCTGATAAACGAGGCCCTCAACACGAGTAACGCACTCATATTAGATGACAGCGAATTGACGACCATCTTTGACGAGTATCTGACTTCAGTTGACCTGAATCTGATCTGTAACCATTGGCCATAACATCGACAGGTTAGCGGTCAGAAAGAAAGTGACCATACCGCTCAGATGGTCACTATTCCTTCAGCTTTGTGACCGATAAGACAGGAGGGTCAGAGAATTGATGATAACTCTGACTTTTTATGAATAGCCGCCCACTCTCCTATTGCCCTTGCTACATCTTCACTAAAGCCATCTTTTGCAGCTTTTCGATAGGCGTTCGATCTTGCATTACTTGTGGTTTTCAACGCCTTGCTTCTAGCAGATAACGAGTATCTCGTCCGGCCTCTGGCTTTGCGCTTTATGTTTTTGGACTTGACTGCCTGGACTTTCCCAGATGCAGTGTATTGGGTCAGAGACGTCTTGCGGTTATGGGGCTCAGTTTTTTTGTTCTGGCTCAACATATCTATGCCCGAAACAGGTTCTTCTTTAATCTTCAGTAACACGGGATCAGTGGCTTTTAATCTAACCGATTCGGTAAGAGCCTGCTGCTGGCAATGAATCGATGGCTCAACCACCTTGATTGGGAACAACAGTGCCTGAGCTGTTTGTTGAGCGTTTAATAAGGTTGAGTTTTTACATGCAAGATTATCCGAATCTCTCTTCATGTGTTAATTGCGTACAATATTCTGATCAGGTCATTTTACTGATTTTGTGCTGTGCCTGCTGCTGTTTGAGGTAGTGGTCAAACTGCATGCAAATAGTGCGAATTAAAAATACCCCCTTGGGTAATACTTCTAAGAGTCCATCGTCGTTCAGTTTGAGCAAGCCATCGGCCATCATTGGTTTCAGCATCTCCAGCTCATTGCTAAAGTACTCGCGGAAGTTGATGCCAAAGCGCCGTTCAATGTCACCAATCTGTAGTTGACATTGGCAGATGAGCTGACTGATAACTGTCTGACGTATTTTGTCATCGTCGTTCATTTTCCAGCCACGGACCACCGGCAATCGTGATTCATTGATCATGGCGTAGTACATGGTCTCATCAACGCTGTTCTGACTGTAGGTATCCCCCACCTGACTGATGGCGGATATTCCCAGGCCGACCAGATCGCAGTGACGGTGGGTGGTGTAGCCCTGAAAATTTCTGTGCAGGGTTCCCGTTTCGCTGGCAATGGCCAGTTCATCATCGGGCAGGGCAAAGTGGTCCATGCCAATGTAAACATATCCCTGTGCCAACAGCTTGCTGGTCGCCTGTTGTAGAATTTCCAGTTTCATGGCCGGGCTCGGCAAGTCTTGCTCACTGATCCGCCGTTGCGGTTTAAAGCGATGGGGCAGGTGAGCATAGTTAAACAGTGACAGTCGGTCCGGGGCCATATCAATCACCCGGTCAATGGTGGCCATAAAGCTGTGCGGGGTCTGAAAGGGGAGGCCATAGATCAGATCCATATGTATGGACTTGAACATCATGGTCCTGGCCGCGTCTATGACCGACTGGACCGTGCTGTCACTCTGAACCCGGTTGACAGCAGCCTGTACTTTTGGATTCAGGTCCTGTACGCCCAGGCTTACCCGGTTGAATCCGCACTCGCGCAGGCTATTCATCATGGGCCAGTCCACTTCCCTGGGGTCCAGTTCAATGGAGTAGTCGCCGTAATCGTACGGGGCAAGTTGGAAGTGATCCCCAATATGTTGCATCAGAGCAGTCAGTTGCTGCTGGTTGAGAAAAGTCGGTGTCCCGCCACCAAAGTGCAGTTGCTCAACCGGTTGTTTATGGCTGAACAATGCACTTTGCATCTCGATTTCCCGGTACAGGTGGCGCAGATAGATGTCGGCACGGTCCCGACGCCGGGTGACAACCTTGTTGCACGCGCAGTAGTAGCAGACGTGGGAGCAAAAAGGGATATGCACGTACAGCGACAATGCCTTTATGGCTCTGGCACTGTTCACAGCACATTGCTGGTATTGCTGAATATCAAAATGACCATCAAACTGCACCGCCGTAGGATAGGAGGTGTAACGTGGGCCTGACTGGTTGTAACGGTTGATCAGGTCTTGATCCCAAACTGGTGCGGTATTCATCATGGCTCTCGGGCGATTGACTCATTCAGGGCTCGTGACTGCCCTCGATCTCGTTGTTCTTGTTTTATGTAAAGTAAGGCGCTGATAAAACATTGATAACTACATTGCCGTTTGTTGTACTCAGGATAGGTGAGGGCTGACTATGATTCATTGACGAGTGTCAATAGGTATGATCCGTTATTTGATAAAAAAGTCTTTTTCCAAAATTCTGACCAGTTGTGAAACTAAAACAGCCAGTCGGTAGTCCTACAGAGGCAGTCAGACACTGATTTTCGTAGCGCCAGACCTTCGCAGGATTGCTGTCAGGTTTCGGCGTGCTCTTGCCAATAGCCATCCGGATACAGCCGTGATCAACAATGCTCAATCCCGTTACGAGAAACACTGCCAGTTATTAGCATTAGACATTAAAAGCCTGTGCAGGCCGTCATTATCAAGCGTCTCTCCGAGTACCCTGAATGGACGCCATGTAACTGACCAGACAGTCACTGATCGGTCAATCACGTCTTGTTGCGTGAATGCAGCACCAGCCAAGGTTTTGTCAGATCGTGGTATCGATATGCCCGAGGCTGTCGGTAGCGCGCGCCGGAAAAGAAGATCACCCCTGAAGAGCCTGAGTGACTCTTCGATGTCTCGCCTCATTGCTGACGTGATTGAGCGCCAACCGGGAAAAAAAGCATTGATTCAAGACATATACCGATGCATGAGGAAAAGTGATCCCGGTTATTTTCGCAGCCGAACAAAGGAGGGCTGGCAGGGCCGGGTCCGTCGGCTGCTGTCCAGACAAAAGACGCTTTTTATCAGAACCTCGGAACAAGGCCCGGGTTGTGGCAAAAGTCGCACGGATAGAGGGCGTTACTGGCGGTTGCAATCAGATCATACGCCATTCGTGAGTGTGCCGCCATCATCAGGAACTGCACCAGTGGCAAGCCCGGGACAAGTGCCTTGCGCTGAAAATTCACGGTCAAACAGGTTAGGCGTTGATGATTGATAGCAATCTGTTTCAGGGAGTTGCGGGGCACGGAGTTAGCCAGTGGAGGCTTGATTTCCCTTATCCACCGACCAGCTTATGGCATGGCCACCGGATTGTTCAGAACCCGTTTCTGACTCAGCCCATTCAGGCATTTGGTCCCACAGAGACAGTGTGTAACTATCCCAGGTCCTGGACAGTTTCGCCTCCTGTTATGACGTTTGCCCCAAACTGCAAACACCGATTCATTTCTAAAACTACTTCGGCGAGATTATCTGCTCCCCGGGACTACGGGTTATTGCCATTGGTGGTTCGGGCCTTTGATGAACAGCCCGATGGTAAAGCGTTGCCTCTGGATATTTATCTTTGGTTAGCCGCATACGACCCGGTTCGCTTCCCATTACGTGGTGGTAGACGCTGGCAAAACCGGGTTCGGTGCTGCCTTTCAAATCACAGGGAACTGTTCATGAAAACTACCGAAAGGGGGAGTGGCTACAAATCCGGACGCTTGGCTCGAGGGTTTTACTGGTGCCGCAGGCCGCCAGGGGCTGATGAAGCCAAAAAGGGCAAGCCTGCCGGGGCGACTCGTTCAGGAAGTGCCGTCACTCAGGCGACACACGCTACAGCAACGACATCAACCATCTCTGATGCGGGCCGGGCATCGACCACAAGCCAAATAAGATGATCAGCAGGCCGGCCAGGTTGCGAGTGATACGAGCCTGGATAATGCTACTGAGCTGTCTGGAAAAAGCACCAACCAGCAGCACCGACGGCGTTGTGCCAAGGCCAAAAGCGGCCATCAGCATGGCGCCGCGCAGTGGTTCGCCCTGGACTGAACTCCAGGTCAGCGTGCTGTAGACCATGCCGCAGGGCAGCCATCCCCACATCATGCCGACGACCAGGGCTTTGGCGGGACTGTTGATGGGCAGCAGGGCGGTGGCCCGGGGCTGGATCACTCGCCAGAGCTTCTGCCCGGCTTGTTCCAGATAAGTTAGTCCACGCCAACCGCCGGTCAGGTATAGCCCCATGGCAACCAACATAATAGCGGCCAGATAGCGCAGCCCCATTTTTATCCCTGGAGTCAGTCCGCCCAGGTACCAGCCCAGGCTGGCCAGCAGGAAGCCGGCGATGGCGTAGCTGATGATCCGGCCCAGGTGATAGGTAAACATCAGCCCGTGTGTCTGAGCCGGGGAGCGTCCTGTCAACGACAGACTTAAAGCAGCGGTAATGCCGCCACACATACCAATGCAGTGAGCACTGCCGAGCAGGCCCAGGGCAAGGGCGGAGAGTATAGTAGGTACATCATTGATCATCATAGGGCGAGTGCCTTTATCACTTACTGAGGAGCTGTCCTTTCCTGGTTTCCCAACGTTCGTCTTGTTGTGGGGGCGTCCGGAATTTAATGGCCCGGGCCGTTGGTAAACTAAACGAAGACCATTTTTGGGTAATTATCTAAACATTGTCGTTTTTTAAATTCTCATCTTGCCTGTCTGGTCTGGTGCCAGCAGGCTCGTCAAACAAAACGGTGTGGGCGGGCCCGTCTAGGTCATCAAATTGGCCATCGTCAACTGCCCACAGTAAGACGGCCATAGCCAATGCAATCATGACCAGTGCCAGCGGCAAAAGAATAATCAGGCTTTCCATCAGTTTGCACCTGTCGAAGAGGCACCAGGGCGACCAAGGCGCAGGGCATTGGTGACCACCAGTAGCGAACTGAGTGTCATCCCGGCTGCTGCCATCCAGGGGGTCACCATGCCGGCCGCTGCCAGGGGCAGGGCGGTGAGGTTGTACCCCAGTGCCCACAGCAGGTTCTGGCGGATAATCTTCTGCGTCCGATCTGCCTGATGCAACGCATCGGCAAGGTGCTCAAGATTGCCCGATATCAGGACACCATCGGCGCTGGTACGTGTCAGATCAGAGGCATTGCCCATGGCGATAGAGACATCGGCACCGGCCAGCACCGGCACATCGTTAATGCCATCGCCAACCATCATCACACGCTGTCCCTGTGCCTGAAGCATATTTATATACGACAACTTTTGTTCAGGTCGCTGCTCGGCCAGCCAGTGACGTATGCCCAGCGTCTGTGCCGTCGCTGCCACCACGGCAGTGCTGTCGCCACTGAGCAGAGTAATGGTTTTACCCTGCTGCAACAGCCGTGCAATGGTGTTCATTGCCTCCGGGCGCAAGGTGTCCGTTATTTGCAACCAGGCAAGGGGCCGCTGGTCTCGCGCCAGTAACAACCATTGCCCTTGCTCCTGTGGCGGGAGCAGGTGCTGGTCCGGGATGGCAAAGTCGCTTCGGCCAAGAGTGTAATGAGCGTTATTGATGATGCCCTCAATACCCTGCCCCGGATGGTTGCGAACCTCGCTAGCCTGGTATTTGTCACTGACCTGGCCGGCAAATGCCCGGGCAATGGGGTGCTCAGAGTGGGCTTCAAGAGCAGCAGTAAGGTGAATAATGGTTTGTGGTGATATTGCATCGTCGTTTACAGGAACGACTCTGGCCAGTTCAGGATTGCTCAGAGTCAGCGTACCGGTTTTGTCAAAGATAATATGGTCGACACTGTGCAGACCTTCGAGCAAACGGCTGCGCGTTACCAGCAGGCCCAACCGGTGCAGGTAGCCGGTAGCGGCACTCAGGCATGTAGGTGTAGCCAGCGATAGAGCGCAGGGACAGGTAATGACCAGCACGGACAAGGTGATCCAGAAAGCATCATCCGGAGCAATGACCGACCAGCTCCAGTAGACAGCCACCGCCACCAACAAGACAAAAAGCACAAACCAGCCAGCCACCTTATCGGCCAGGCGGGCGATGGGTGGCTTGTCTTGCTGAGCCTGGCGTTGCAGGCGGAGAACGTCGGCCAGCTGGGTCTGCTCAGCCACTTTGGTGACCTGCATCTGTACCGGGTGAGCGATATTAATTGTGCCACAGAGCAAGGTGTCACCGGATGTTTTCTGGTGCGGCAGGTGCTCACCAGTGAGCATGGCTTCATCGACGCTGGTGCCGCCATCCAGCAAAAAACCATCGGCGGGTATGGCATCACCAGGCAGAATACGAATTATGTCGTTGGGTTGCAGATCGCTGACAGGTATACGGACAAAGTGACCATTTACTTCTTTCAGGCAGCTTTGGGGCAGCAGGCTGGTCAGGGTTTTGGCGGCCCTTATGGTGGCGTGCCGCGCACGTAGCTCAAGATAACGGCCGGTAAGCAAGAAAAAGGTGAACATGGTGGCTGAGTCGTAATACACCTCGCCTTCAGCAACAAAGGTTGCCCAGAGGCTAGCCAGGTAGGCGCCGCCAATGGCAATGGCCACCGGCACATCCATGCCCAAGTGGCGCAGCCTGATATTGCGCCAGGCTGCCCGGAAAAATGGCGCGCCGCTATAAAGCACCACCGGTGTGGCAACGGCGGCACTGAAAATCCGTATCAGGTCCCGGTGGCTGGTTGGCATATCGTCACTGATGGCACCTGAATACAGGGCAATAGCGTACATCATCACCTGCATGGCGCCGATACCAGCAACAGCAAGTCGTCGGATAAATTCCCGGTTTTCCTGCTTCAGTCGCGCCTCTTGCTGATCAATACGCCAGGGCGTGGCCCGGTAGCCGATTTGCCCAATAGCGTGCATCAGTTGGCTCAGCGGTAGTAGATTGGGTTGCCAGGTGATCTCAGCTTCGTGGGTGTTGAGGTTAACACTGACCCGCTCAACGCCGGGCAGTGCTGACAGATGATTTTCCAGCAGCCAGATGCAGGCGGCGCAGGTAATGCCATCAATCATCAAACTGGCCACCATATAGCCATCATCAGCCGGGTGAACAAAGCCCTGTTGCTGATCACTGCGGTCGTATAGGGCCAACTCTTCCAGCAGATGCCCGTCTGCCGCCTGAGTAGCGCTCTGGGTTCTGTGCTGGTAGTAGTTGGCCAGACCACCGGCAACAATGGCTTCGGCAACAGCCTGGCAGCCGGGGCAGCACATTGGTTGAGAATTGCCGTCTATATTGGCAAGGAAACGAATCGGGCCATCTATTGGCAGTGAACAGTGAAAACAGCAGTTGTCAGCCATTATTGATCGCCAGATGCCAAGGTCAGGGGTGCACCGGGCACAATGTTGACTTGCTGGGTGATTTTCCAGCCAGATGTGTACCCTGCTTCAGGTACTGCCTGATCCGGGGTCTCCAGTTGCAGGTAATATCGTCCGGCAATAGCCCGCGACAGTTGTCCGGTATATGCGGTTGCAGTTTGTGGTCCGGGGGTGCGGTACAGGTCGATGGTATGATCCTGATCCTGGAATACGGGCGATAAAAAGCTCAGTCTTAACTGTGGTGGCCACTGGGAAGTCTGGCCCTGCAAGATTACCCTTACCTCCCCGGTCAAATCATCGACGGTAACGGTGGCAACAATGGCCATTGCATGGGCATTGTCGATACGGGTCATGTCCTGGTTGATTGTTCGGCCGTACTTATAGTAGTCATCGATCACCACACTGTCCTGATAGGTAAAGGCGGTATAGACCTGTACACCACCCCAGGTGAACGTTGCCGCCAGTATTGCCACCATATACCAGGCCCAGGGCTCGCGATACCAGGGAGTATTTGGCTGATCATTCATAACTACTGTTTCCTGAGGGCATCACAAAGCGGCTTTCAGCACTGGCTGGAGGCAGTTGGCTTGAGATAAGGGTAAAGCGGACCGGTTGTGAGATGGGTATATCTTTGTCGAACGGAGCCGTTACCCGGACAACTTCCTGGGCTACGCTACCCGATTCAACGACAATCGACGTTTTGCTGGCAATAGTCATACCATCCGGTGCAGTCAGTTGTATTTGCAGGTAGTGGGGCTGGTGGTCCTTGTTAACAATTTTCAGCACAAAGACGTTTTCCACCTGGTCGTTGTCGATGACCCGGAACAACACGTTACGATCCCGGAGTACTTCGAGCTCCAGTGCGGCCCGTTGGTTAAGGCTGATAATCAGCACAACGATCATAACCAGCAGTGCAGCACAGTAGCCGAGCAGGCGTGGACGCAGCCAGCGGGTTTTTTGCTGCTGCAGTTCACTGGCCGTGGTATAGCGTACCAGCCCGGGTGCATAGCCCATTTTGTTCATGACGGTGTCACAGGCATCGATGCAGGCGGCGCAGCCAATGCACTGATATTGCAGGCCGTTGCGAATATCGATACCCGTTGGGCAAACCTGGACACAGATACTGCAATCGATGCAGTCACCGAGCCCTTTGGCCGGGTGATCACTGTCTTTGCGCCGCTTGCCCCTCGGTTCACCACGACGGTCGTCGTAGGCAACGACCAGCGTGTCGTTATCAAACATCACGCTCTGGAACCGGGCATAAGGGCACATATAGATGCACACCTGTTCGCGCAGATAACCGGCATTGCCATAGGTGGCGAGAGTAAAAAACCCCAGCCAGAAAATTCCCCACGGGGTGAGGTTAAGGGTGACAATATCGACAACCAGCTGACGAACCGGGATAAAGTAGCCGACAAAGGTCAGGGCGGTGAGAAAAGCGATGCCCAGCCAGAGCAGATGCTTGGTCGTTTTGCGTAACAGCTTTGCCCAAGACATGGGTTGGCGATCGAGCTTCATGCGCTGATGTCGCTCTCCCTCGGTGATTCGCTCAACCCAGATAAACACCCAGCTGAACACACTCTGAGGACAGGCGTAGCCACACCAGATACGCCCGGCAAATGCTGTCAGGGTAAACAGGCCAAAAGCGCAGATGATCAGCAGCCAGCACAGTAAAACCAGATCCTGGGGCCAGAAGGTGGTGCCAAAAATATGGAATTGGCGGCTCGGCAGGTCAAAGAGCACTGCCTGACGACCATCGATGTTAATCCAGCAGGTGGCAAAAAACAGGGTAAACAGCAACGTGCCGCCGATCAGGCGCAGGTTGCGATAGCGACCCTGAAAACTGCGCGGGTGAATTTTCTCAGGCTTTTGATAGAGATCGATCAGTTCCGGTTCAGTGTCGTGTTTATTCATATCGGTGTTATCAGCCCTCCGGCTCCTTGTGGGTCAGGCTGTAGACGTAAGCTGTCACCAGGTGCACCTTGTCTTCACCAAGAATGTCTTTCCATGGCGGCATAACGCCGTTGCGGCCCCGACGAATGGTGTACTCGACCCGGGCCTGTGTTGAGCCATACAGCCAGATATTATTGGTCAGGTTGGGGGCTCCGAGCGTCAGGTTACCCTTGCCATCGGCACCGTGGCAGACTGTGCAGTTGTTTTGGAAAATGGTTTTGCCCGCTGCCAGATCGTTAGGGTTGGCACCGCTGTCGATACCAGACAGTTCTCTTGTATAGCTGGCCACCTGACGTACACCCTGTTCACCAAGTATTGCCTCCCAGGCTGGCATGGCTCCCTTGCGTCCGTACAACAGTGTGGTTTTGATCGCCTCGGGGGTACCACCATATAGCCAATTGTCGTCTAATAGGCTGGGAAAGCCGAAGCTGCCACCGGCATCGGTGCCATGACATACGGCGCAGTTATTGAGGTAAATCCGCTGCCCCATCTTCAGCGCCCTTGGATTGTTCAGTAACTCCTCAACCGGCGTAGCACCGTAGCGGGCAAATTCCGGGGCGTAGCGACGTTCATGCTTTAACTCGGTGCGTTCCAGTTCACCAGTCGAGGTCCAGCCAAACACGCCAGCCCAATAGCCCATACCCGGGTAGAGAATCAGGTAGCCGGCGGTAAATACCAGGGTGATCACAAACAGCAGAAACCACCAGTGGGGCAGGGGGTTGTCGTACTCCTCGATGCCATCGTGGTCATGGCCGGTGGTCTCTTCGGTGATATCTTTGCGCTGGGCATGTCGGGTGGCAAACAGAATCCAGGTGACCAACGCCAGGCAGGCGATGGTCAACAGCACAATCCACCAGTGCCAGAATGTACTCATTGTTCTGTGGCTCCTTCTTGACGGGAGACTTTTTCTGGTTGCGGCTCGTCGGCAAAGGGCAGGGCGGCGGCCTGATCAAAGTCATCCTTGCGTTTTTTACTGTAGGCCCAGCACACCACCGAGATAAACGCGATAAATGCGGCTAGTGTCGCCAGTCCTCGAATTACATTGATATCCATTATCGTTTGTCCGTAATAACCGTACCCAGGCCCTGCAGGTAAGCCACCAGGGCGTCGAGCTCAGTCTTCCCTTGCACAGCTTGTTCGGCACCATCGATGTCAGCGTCACTGTAGGGCACTCCCAGCTTGCGCAGAGCCTCCATCTTGGCCCCTGTGAGCTTACCGTCAAGCGTGCGTTCAGCCAGAAAAGGGTAGGCGGGCATAATGGAGCGGGGGACGAGATCCCGGGGATTGATCAGGTGGGCACGGTGCCAGTCGTCAGAGTAACGTCCACCAACACGGGCCAGGTCAGGACCGGTGCGCTTGGAGCCCCAGAGGAACGGGTGGTCGTAGACTGACTCTCCGGCCACCGAATAGTGACCATAACGCTCTACCTCGGCGCGCAGTGGGCGGATCATTTGTGAGTGACAACCGACACAGCCTTCACGAATGTAAATGTCACGTCCTTCGAGCTGCAAGGCGCTGTAGGGCTTTAGCCCGGCCACCGGTTGTGTGGTTTCCTTCTGGAAAAACAGCGGCACAATCTCCACCAGAGAGCCAAAGCTTATGGCAACAAGCACCAGCACTACCAGCAGGGCGACGTTTTTCTCAATAATCTCGTGTCTGCTTGCCATGATTATCTCCCTGCTACCGCTTCTGGCGCCGGTTCCCGCACGGTGCGGTAAACGTTCCACGCCATGACCAGCATACCCAGAACGAAGAAGCCACCGCCCACAGCGCGAACTATATAACCAATGTCGCTTGCTGCTACCGACTCCATGAAACTGTATGTCAGCGTGCCGTCCTCATTGACTGCACGCCACATCAAACCCTGAGTAATACCGTTGACCCACATGGCGACGATATACAGTACTGTTCCGATGGTAGCGAGCCAGAAGTGTGTATTGATCAGCGCTACGCTGAACATCTGTTGTTTACCATAGAGTTTCGGAATCAGATGGTAGAGGGCGCCAAAAGAGATCATGGCGACCCAGCCCAGGGCACCGGAGTGCACGTGGCCAATGGTCCAGTCGGTATAGTGTGACAGGGCATTAACGGTCTTGATGGCCATCATCGGGCCTTCAAAGGTGGACATGCCGTAGAAAGAGAGTGACACCACCAGAAAGCGCAGGATCGGGTCTGTGCGCAGCTTGTGCCAGGCACCGGATAGCGTCATCACGCCGTTGATCATGCCGCCCCATGATGGTGCCAGCAGTACCAGCGACATCACCATGCCCAGGCTCTGGGCCCAGTCCGGCAGCGCTGTGTAGTGCAGATGGTGTGGGCCTGCCCAAATGTATATGGCTACCAGGGCCCAGAAGTGTACGATGGACAGCCGGTAGGAGTAGACCGGCCGTTCGGCCTGTTTGGGCACGAAGTAGTACATAATGCCAAGGAAGCCGGCGGTGAGGAAAAATCCCACCGCGTTGTGGCCATACCACCACTGGATCATGGCATCCATGGCGCCGGCATAGGCTGAGTAGGACTTGGTCAGACTGATGGGGATAGCCGCACTGTTGACGATATGCAGCACGGCCACCGTGATAATAAAGGCGCCAAAAAACCAGTTGGCGACATAAATATGCCGACTCTTACGCTGCGTGATGGTGGCAAAAAACACCAGTGCATAGCTAACCCAGACCACGGCAATAAGAATATCGATGGGCCATTCCAGTTCAGCGTACTCTTTGGAAGAGGTGATGCCCATGGGTAACGTGATGGTGGCGGCAATAATGACCAGCTGCCAGCCCCAGAAAGTAAAGGTCGCCAGCCCTGGCAGGGCCAGCGTCGTCTGGCAGGTGCGTTGCACAACGTAGTAAGAGGTGGCAAACAGTACGCAACCACCAAAGGCAAAAATCACCGCGTTAGTGTGCAGAGGGCGCAATCGGCCGAAGCTGGTCCAGGGCAGACCCAGGTTCAGATCGGGAAAGACCATCTGGGAGGCAATCAGCAATCCGACCGCCATGCCAACCACGCCCCAGACCACCGCCATCAAGGCGAATTGCCGGACCACTTTATAGTTATAGGGTTGCAGGTCACTGCTCGGCTGCATTGTTCCATTGCTCATGCTTCATGATGCCTTCGGCTTATTCGTATAATTGTTTTTTTCATTATGTGTTAGGTGATTGTCGGATTTATTGATACGGATCAGTTTTCGGCCTATCTGATCACAGATAAGTTGTGTGTAACAGTGCTTATGAAAATTTTGTCCTGATGTTCTGATAGAGAATACGTTAGTTGTCGTTTATAAGGGGGGCGGCAATTGAAAGTGCTCCATCGTTACCGCGTCATTGCGTCAAGCCTCGCCGCCGGGGGGCGGTGGCCCTGGCCTGCCCAGACAGACGGGGATACAAGTGACCAGCCGGACTGGCGGGGTTAGTTTTAGTTGGTGGCGCTTGTGGATTGACCGGGTCGTATTGTCAATCCGTCATAGGAAAATTCAACGGTTGGTTGGCAGGCAGATCCCGGACATTCAAGAATTTAACGTTTTCACATGCCGGTAAGGGAACTTTGTTTTT
>JAQFVO010001303.1 GCA_027942505.1 Endozoicomonas sp.
ATCGCCGCGATGGGTAGCGTAAGAGTTAAAGTCCTCCTCTGGCACCCCCATGCTGGCCAGATATTCACCGGCAGCACTGCTGGCCAGGATGGCGTTGGAAGGCGACAGATGATCGGTAGTGATATTGTCACCGACAATGGCCAGAGGACGCATGCCCTGCAATGTTCGTTCAGAAGCCAACGCCCCTTCCCAGTAAGGTGGACGGCGAATATAGGTGCTCTTGGGCCGCCAGGGGTACAACGGACTTGCCGCCTCTGGCGTCTCGGTCAGGGCAAACATCGGAATATAGACCTGGTGAAACTGCTCGGGTTTGACGTACTGAGCAACCAGCGTGTCAATCTCCTCGTCCAATGGCCAGATGTCGTTCAGAGTGATTGCTTGGCCATTGTCGTCCGTACCCAGAGTGTCCCGCTCAATATCAAAGCGAATGGTGCCGGCAATGGCGTAGGCGACCACCGACGGTGGTGACGCCAGAAAAGCCTGTTTGGCGTGTGGGTGAATGCGCCCATCGAAATTACGGTTACCGGAGAGGACTGCCGTGCTGTAAAGATCCCGATCAAGTACCTCCTGCTCGATGGCCGGATCAAGAGCGCCGCTCATGCCGTTACAGGTGGTACAGGCGTAACCAACAATACCAAAACCCAGTTGTTCCAGCTCGGCCAGCAGGCCTGCAGCCTCAAGATAGAGTCTGGCCACCTTCGATCCCGGAGCAAAGGAGGACTTTACCCAGGGCTTGCGCTTCAAACCCAATCGATTGGCATTGCGGGCCAGCAGGCCGGCAGCAATAACATTGCGCGGATTACTGGTATTGGTGCAACTGGTAATTGCGGCAATGATAACCGCACCATCAGGCATCTGGCCGGCCTTTTCCTGCCAGTGGCTGGCAATGCCCTGCTCATGCAGGTCCGCTGTGGGCAGTCGCCGATGGGGGCTGGAAGGGCCGGCCAGCGTCCGTTGCACTGTACCCAGGTCAAAGGTCAGCACTCGCTCATAGTCAACGTTCTGCAGGTCATCACCCCAAAGGCCGGCAGTTCTGGCATAGTGTTCCACCAGGGCAATCTGTTCTGGCGTCCGACCGGTCAGTTTCAGGTAGTCAATGGTCTGCTCATCGATATAAAACAGCCCGGCAGAGGCTCCGAACTCCGGGGTCATATTGGCAATAGTGGCCCGGTCGCCGATGGTCAGACCGGCACTGCCAGGACCAAAAAACTCCAGCCAGCAGGAAACCACCCGAGCCTGGCGCAGAAATTCGGTCAGGGTAAGAACGATATCGGTGGCGGTAATACCCGGTTGGCGCTGTCCGATCAGTTTGACCCCGACAATATCCGGCAGACGCA
>JAQFVO010001327.1 GCA_027942505.1 Endozoicomonas sp.
CACTATGAGTGAAGCCGGTGCGATTGAGCATGTCCACTTGAGCGATTGCCACGTCACCAACCGGGGTTCAGCCGGGGTCATCAGTGGTGAGCGGATCGAATGGTTCAACCGGGTTGCCGGGGCAGTTGTGCACAATTCAACGCTGGAGACAAGCGGACCCGATGCCCCGGCCGGCATGATTGCCGGGAAGTGTCACGGAGAGACAAAGGCGATCGATATTCACAGCAGCCGGGTAGTTACCCATGGCCAGGGTTCCCGTGCGGGCCTCGGTTGTGGTGCCACCGATAGCCTGGTGGAGCAGATGGTTTCTACCTGCTCTGAGGTAGAGACCCATGGTGACGGTGCCTTTGCCGGCATCGGGGCGGGAAACAGCAATTACGGGGGTATTGGTCCTCTCACATCAGTAAACAGCTCCGTCGCCACCAGCGGCGCCAGGTCACCGGCTGGGATTGGTGCTGGACACGCAAACTCAGGCTGGCTGGAAGAAATCGATGCTGTACACAGCAGGGTTGCCACCACAGGGGCTGAATCGAGCGCCGGTGTTGGGGCCGGCGTTCTTGATTTCCTGAGCGCTACTAAAAATGTCACAGCAGTGCATTGTGACGTGATCACTGAGGGGAATGAGGCCCACGCAGGAATCTGTTCCGGTGATAGAGCGCACAGAGTGTCTTTTGAAACATACTGCACATCGGTGGACAGCTCGGCATCTGCCCTGGGGGAGCACAGTGGTGCTTATTTTGCTCGCACTGGGCAGGAGGAAAGATGGGATAACACGGCGCTCAACACCCGATTAAACGGTCGATTATTCGACACTGGCGATGTTGGCAACCTCAGTACACTATGCAATAGGGCTGATTTGCGCTTTATCAAGCCCGATTGCCAGGCCACGCTGGCGCAGTCCTGCCCGATGCCACAGAGTTTTTACTTACCGCCACTGCCACCGGCCACCTCACTGGCTGCTGCTGGCCTGGGCACAGGTGCCATTGCTGGGATTATTGCCGGTGGGATGGTCATCGTGTTGCTTGGAGCGGGCTACTGTTGCTACCGCCAACGCAGTGCTGGTGGGGAATGACAAGAAAAGACGTAATAGAGGAACAAAAAAAGCAAAAGAGAAGAAAGCAAAAAAGGCCCCCATTAATATCTCGATGGATAAAGGTGGGTGTCCTTTTTTGCTTTACTTGAAAATCCCTAAGGAGGCCCTGGCTTGATCAGCCAAACTTCTGCGAAAGCTCCAGGTTTCAGTTTCCTCCTAATCAGAAGGCAGTATTTGAATTTTTGGCGTAACGAGTTCACTGACGGCTTTCGGACTAAGGCCTGCTTCAGAAAAATTGTTAGCAGCCAGCAAATGTTTGGCAGGTATTTTGGCTGTCAACCGAACAGGCAGGTCCAAATAAAAAGAGAATTTTTTGAATACCTGTCTATTTCACGTTTTTTACAGTCACCATAGGTTAAGCCTCCTGTCACAATAA
>JAQFVO010000869.1 GCA_027942505.1 Endozoicomonas sp.
AATATTTAGTTTTTAGCTATGAAGTACGACCCGAGATACATTGAGTGAATTAACCCAAAATACCAACCATTGAAAAACTGTTGAAAAGCTGGAATCAGGTCTTGAAACTCATCAAGAATCAAGACCTGACCGCCCCCCTCGCTTACCTGTTCAATCAAGACTGCCTTGACATTTTCATTTACCTTTACTCTGGGAGGGGCTGTCAGAGTCTTTCTTTGGCCATCCATTGATAGATAATCCAGCGAATCAGGCAACTGAAGAGATGGAATACTCCTTGGCAATTTACTTCACTTCATTGAGAGAGGAGTGCTTGTAGACTCAACAATCAGAAAATAGTTTCATGAGATAGTTTGTATATAATTGAATCCTTCAAGCGGTTTTCTGCACGCGAAAATCGAACATCCATTTTCTCAACCGAGATACTTAATTGAGGAGAAACAAAACTCGCATAAATTTCCCGCAACAAGTATCCCAGCCAAGAAAATGGATGTCCTGCTTTTTGTTTCAATCTTTTGTCGATTTATCCAGGCGCACTGGGTGTACTATTTATCCCCTTCCTGTTTATCCACACTGAGCATCCAGAAGTTAACCTCACGAGCACGGGTGGTTGAAAGGTAAACCCCAGAGGGGCTGAATTTTGCCCCGCGCCAGCCAGAAATCTCCTCAATACGGCATTTCATGCGCCAGCTACCTTTGACCAAACCATAGATTCTGGCATCATTACAATCAGTTGTTACGAGTATATGAGTGCCGCATGGACTGAACTGGGCAAACCAAATGAGATCGTTGATTTCAATACGCGTTTTTTCTTGCCACTGCCCATCTGTCTGTTGAAAAATTCTTACGGTACTGTCATCGCAAACGGTCATAGCATGAACGCAATCAGGGCTGAATGAATAGTGGATCACTCCAGAATTTTGTTGTATGGTCGTATTTAACTGCCACGTTCCATTCACACGACTTAAAAATGTGATTAACTTTTCGTTCAGGCGGAGCATCACATGATGGCAGTCCTGGCTGAAACTGGCGCTGATCATATAGTGCTTCAGGTTAAGTATCTCTGATTCCTGCCATCGCCCAGCAACCAGATAATGGATTTTCACCTTAAAATTCCCGATGTATGTCAAAAGACAGCTACCGTCAGCACTGAACGTGTCAATAATATTGCAGCGGAATTCGTGGATGTCCAACAGTGGCAGAAAACGGTGCCCATCATCTCTGACTATGGCCGCCGGCTCCGGGTGAGCGTTCACGACTATTTTCTGGAACTGCCATGTTCCATCAACAAGTTCATACATCAACAGATTTTTGCAGGCCAACACAACATGTTTTCCATTGGGACTGAATAGGACCTTTGGCTCTTTGTGGTCGCATTTAATCCATTGTTCTTGCTGCCATCGCGCACCATTATTTCCATAAATAATGACCACATCATTTCCAGAGACAGCCACCTGGGCATTACCACTGAGCGCAGCAAAGCTAAGTCCATCAGGATATTCAACACTCGTTTGTTCCTGCCAACGGTTGTCAACAAGCTGATGAAGCCTGATCCGGCGATTCCAGGAGACCGTTACGACTTGGCTGCTGTCGGCACTGAACCCGCACTGCACTGTGTTATCAGGACTGATCAAAGTATCTGACTGCCATTTTCCTTCAACAAATCGGTACAGTCTGACACCATTCACTAATAGCCTGGCAATAGCATGCATGCCATCGGGACTGTATTCCAAATTTTCAATTGACGCATTTTCGGTAAACATGCCTGCTTGACTAACTGCAAACTTTTCAGCCCTGCCCAGCGTCCGGGCAATTGAAAAAAACAGAATCTGTGGGAACCGTGGGTGTTCTTTTTTTCCATCCAGTTCTTCCGCGGCCTCCCGACCGCTCTGGCCAAATTGCTGCAACCAGGGGCGAAGGATGGTCTGATATCTCTCGCGAGCATTGTCAATGAAATGGGGTGAGCAAAAATTACGACAGAAGCTGATAGCACCCACATGGTTGCCTGCAATCAAGTCCCTGAACCGTGTGCTGACGCGGGAGTAGGCATAAACATCCTGTATGGGCATACAAGGCAGGAGATATTTTGCCAGTACTTCGTCAGGTAACCCGG
>JAQFVO010001351.1 GCA_027942505.1 Endozoicomonas sp.
CAAGTCTGAAAAAAACGTGCAGACTGCATGGAGTATCATTTTCCCGATTCCTGAAAGACCGGATCACCGGCTCTGGAACTATTCCCAAACTTTCAGACTTAGTTCGAGAAAAATCTGCTCAGTTGTGGAGTGGTTTTGCCTACGAATTTTGAGCAGTTACTAAAAATCACCGGCTCAAACGCCACCGGTGAGTCCGTTTTAAAATGGATCAGCACACGAAAAGCACAAAGAAGGGCTTTTCTTTTCCTTTGTGCTCTTCGTGTGCTTCGTGGTTCAAAGCTTTTGCTTCTGGAATTAATGGGTAGACTAATGTCTATCGTAAGAACCCCCGCTTGCACAGGGAAATCCATAAACACCCATAATTCTACGGGCGGTAGCCGCTAACCCCCCGCTTGCACAGGGAACCACCTAAATATAATCCATTATTGTCAACAGACTACTTCCTGAATCACTTTTTACGCCACTGCCTTCTGCGGATTAAACAGGCTGAAATCCAACCCATACTTTTTCGGGTCAGCAAACGCATCCTGCGCCTTGTCCAACGCATCCTGAAGCGTAGAAAGCCCATTTTCCGGAATTATCTGAAAATCCAGCAACCCAACCTTAACACGCCCCAGGGTCACCGGATCTTCCAGATCATCGCTCCAGGTTTTCACCTCCCAGTCCAGGGCAAACTCACCTTTGCCGTCCGCACAATGGGCGCCCACATAGGGGCGGCGGGCAGCGTTCTTATACAACCTTTAACAGCTGGAGTTTTTCGTGGGGATCAGCGGGCAAGCTTCTGGCAATGGCCAGTGCTTCAGGGCTGGCAGAGAGAAAACCATGGAGACCTTCATCATTGGGAGCTATGCGGCCATGACAACTACTGAAAATAAAACCCTCCAGCTTCTTCCAGCCACTCTTATCCTGCTGCTGCATGGCGCGGATAGCATGCAACAGGTCAGTATTAATCCGGAAAACCGACTCGCCGGAACACACCCGGATCTGAGCCTTGCTACGGGTCAGCTTCAGGTTGGCCACCAGTTCCGCTTTCTTCCGGCCAATATCCGCAATATACAGCAGCGGAAACTCGTCCGGAGTAAACGCTATAATCCGCTCCAGGGCAAACTCCAGTGCGCCCTTGCCACTGACCTGATGCATTTCAAAAAGGGGCAGAGTAGCAGCCCTGAGTCGTTTATCCCAGCCAGGATTGGTCAACAGTATTTTCTGTGTTTGGGAAACAATCAGCCCACAGCCAACCAGCATCCCCAGCTTGCCTGCCGTGGTGGGTTTCTTCACCGTGCCTTTCTCAATGCCCATATATCGGTACGAACCATGAAAGAGGGCATTACAGGGCGCACAAACAGGTACCTCCAGCTTGATAAAACTATCGATACGCTGTTGATAAAGAGGTACCACCCACTCACCGGACGGCCTGCCACAACAGTAGCAACTGAGTGGCTCCTCACTGTCGTTCACATCCAGCAGCTGCATTTCATCAGCCATCTGGTTTGTGGCATGTAGCCAAAGAAAATCAATTCCATCCACTAGCAATACTCCGGGAACCGGATAAAATGCCTGAACTTTAACCCTGTTAAAGGGTTTATGCTAAATAACCATCAGTAACCAACCAGCTGGTTAATAGATAAACATCGTCTACTAATAAGCAGCACAGGAATGGAGCCAGAATTTACCTGGCCAGCCGCTATGTTGAAAACAGTCAAAAACGCCACACCCACTCATTTCCAAGGGCTGCAAGGAACAAAAATCTGTAACCTCTATCTTAGACGCAAGTAAAAACACCTACAGAGCCGACACCTTTCATAGATTGCATTGTCGTTTCACTTGGGTAAAATGTCTGACCTTCATATGTAGGCATTAGCTGCCTGATGTCTTATATCCTCTCTGCTTTTTATCATTAATCCACGGCAACGCTGTGAGGTTTTGTACGTAGTCATCACTGGCAGAGAGTTCGGTTGGCCGCATCGCTTATCACAAGCCGCGCGACCCACATTGCTGACAACCACAATTTAAACCTGGCTGTTTCGATATACGCCCTTTCAAATTCGAGGGGCGGTAGCGTGGGAAAGACCTTGCATTACCGCTGACAATTACGATAGCAGGGCATGGAACATCTCTCTTTGAACCCCAGACTCAGCAGATAACCATAAATGGAACTAACGGTACTCAAAGCTGTCCTTGCCTTTGCACTGTCATTTGCCCTGATAAAATTGCTGAAACCTGTCTTCAGGAAAATAGGGCTGGTCGATAAACCCGATGAACGTAAACAGCATAAAGTGCAGTACCGCTTGGTGACATCTCGGCATTTAAAAATGGTCGGGAAATGGCTGCTTGGCTTGGTACCCAAACAACAATGGAGTGCCCACCTTACTGGGCATCAGCAAACGGAGTGTCACCTACCTGCGAATCCTGCTGATACATGGTGGCAGAACCGTAGTCAGGGTAGCCGATAAATACGACGATCGACGTAATAATTGGATTAAAGAGCTTGATCAGCGCAGGGGCAAGAATATATCAGCGGTAGCTGTTGCCAATAAAAATGCTCGCATTGCCTGAGCTGTGTTAACCAAGAAAGAGCCGTACAAGGCAGTAGCCTGAATGTAGGCATTAAACTATTAAACACTTGTCGTTTGTCAAGAAAAG
>JAQFVO010000871.1 GCA_027942505.1 Endozoicomonas sp.
ATATTGAATTCCCATCAGCTTTGAAGATTGCCGGCTTATCAAGACGAAGCCCCGGATTACGACTTATCTTGCTGGAGTTGTAATCTTCACTGCGGCTCCCGCAGGAATCAAAAGTTCCGATTAATCCATGTTTGTTTATTCCAAATGATCTTGGCTGAAAAAAATTGTCAACATAATAATAAATCAGGATCTTATTCGGAATGACCCAAAGATCAATGGCACTGACTTAAGCGAAACATCCTGTCATAGCAAGGGCTTGCTCAAGAGAAATCGACTATAAAATAGTCACACAATTTTGAATCCTCATGAGCAAGCTATGAACAAGTTTAGCCCAGAATACATCAACCTCGGTGGCGATCTACTCAGACAATTTGCCCAGACTCAGGATGATGGCCTCTCTGCCATATTAACCTCTGAGAACCTCACACATTTTCAGTCACAATATACTGGCAGCAGGGTCCGACGTTTCCCGCCTCTGAAAACGCTCACTTTGTTCATGCACCAGGTATCCAGCGCAAACAAATCGTGTCGCAACACTCTGATCACCGATGCCAGGGATCAGGTTGCCAAAGGGCAGAAGCCTGACAAAACCAATAATGACTCGTACTGCAAAGCCAGGCAGCGGCTCACGGAGGACAGCATCAAAACATTGCTCCACTTATCAGGTGAAAACCTTGACAACGCCAGTCCTGAATCCTGGCGCTGGCATGATCGCAGGGTTGTGATAACGGACGGCTCGACACTGTCTATGCCAGATACCGACGCGAACCAGAAAGCCTACCCACAACACCGTGGGCAAAAAAAGGGGTTGGAAATCCCATCCTCAGAATACAAGTACTCACTGCATTGGGTAGTGGAGCCATGTTAGGGGCAGCAACGGCTCCTTATCAGGGCAAAGGGACTGGTGAAACCAGCTTATTCCGGAAGCTTCTGAAATTTCTCAAGGCTGGAGATATCTTGTTGGGAGATGCCATTTTTGAAAATTATTTTTTGATATCCTTGCTCCTTTTAGGTGATGTTGATGTAGTGGTTGAGAAGAATGGCGCCCGTCATTTGGACCTGCGGCAGTGTGACCAAAAACTTGGGAAGAAGGACGGTTTGATACGGCTGACTAAACCTGCTCGACCCAACTGGATGAGCAAAGAGTTTTATGATCGCTGGGTGCCCAGCGAAATCACTGTTCGTATCATCAAGAGTAAAAAGCGTACCATCGTCACCACGTTGCTGGATGCAGAGAAATATCCGCGCAGTGAAATTGTCGGTCTGTACCAGGAACGTTGGCATGTTGAGCTGGATTTCCGTGCCATCAAAAGCCTGATGAAAATGGATGTTCTGCGTTGCAAAACACCAGAAATGGTTAGAAAAGAAATAAATGTACACTTGCTGGTTTACAACCTGATCAGGGCGTTAATGACTCAGTCGGCAGTAGAACTGAAAAACAGACCACGACAGATCAGCTTCAAGGCGGCACAGGAAGTTCTACAGGAGTTTCATGTCGTTCTTCTTCAGTCAAAGGGGAACGTGTTAGCTGACGTGGTGACGCACATGATTGCTATCCCCGGAGAGCATGTAGTGGGCAATCGCCCTGGGCGACGGGAACCCCGTGCGGTTAAAAAACGACCAAAGCCGTATGCAAGACTTCAACACTCAAGACCACAAGCCCGGAGGCTCAAGATGTATCAAGGGAAGGCGGCTTAAGTCAGTGCCATTGACCCAAAGATTGTTTATAAGATGTTCACACAACGGATTTTCTCTGGCTCGGTATATGGAACTGGTTTCGATAACAAACAAATATCTTGAATACCCACGTATTATAT
>JAQFVO010000017.1 GCA_027942505.1 Endozoicomonas sp.
TGAAGGTACAGCAGGTTGCTGCACCTTCTGCGCCTGGTGTTGATGATGCTTCATTGGTTCCTGCCACAGGGGCCACGATACGCTGCGCAACAGAACTTTGTTGCTGTGAATCGCCGTCAGCAGCCTGCACCATGGTTGTGGCGTCGGTTACCTGGCTGACATCGCGGGAAAGCATTGTTCCCGAGTCAAGGCACTGAGGGGGCACTACGGCATTGCCAGCACTGGCACTGTTGGTCGCGTTACTACTGTCCATATGATGGTCTTTTCTGATTGCACTGATTATCTTGAGGTGGCATTCACAATAGTTTCCCAGTAATGCCGTACATACTTGCCAAGAAAACATTCCAGATCCTGCGCAAGGAACTCCTCACGGGTCGCGGCCAGATTAGTCGTATTGGTCAAAACCTCCTGTTCAGAGCTATTGCTGGAGCTGTAAAGCTCCATAAGCAGCTCAGCACTACTCTCGCTTGTGCCCAGCATTGTGGCAAACTCTTCGTCATGCAGCTTCAGAAAATTCACAAACGATGTATCCGTCTTGAACAGTTTCAACAGGTAGTTCTTAAAATGTTCGCGGTTACTGATCCCCTCTTTAAATGACTCAGTCAGTTCCAACATTTTTGCTTCTGACTGAGCACCGATGCGGGGATGAACCTGATGAATTGTGTTGGAGTGAAAATCACACACCGTCCTGGCAAACTCATTTTTCAAAAAAGCCCGAATTTCCACCGATTCACGATGCGCAATCAAAGGAACCCCGTCCATGCTGTTTTTTGTTAAGAGTTGATAGAGCACCGACTCATTAAAAAGCCGCTTTAACTGTTCAAGCAAATCCAACACGGTCAGTGAGCTGTCTTCGTCATCCATTTGCTGTTGGATACTGACGAAAGCCATACGGGTGGTGATCTGATCAAGAACCTCCGCGGTATGGTCCTGACAGTCGCCCTCAAAAACTGCATCTATGATCTGGGCAACTTCTGTGGCCAGCGCAGGTAGCCTTGCACCTGGCATGGCCAGCAAATCCTGCAGAATTTGCAGCATAGTGGTAATCATGCCAAGGCCGCCGACCCGAGCCAACCACACTTTTGAGTGCAGTTTTGACAGCGAATCATGCACCAGTTGATCGCCCAGACACTGGTCAAGACGCTCGCAGCATTCGATTAGCTGAAGGTTGATCGCCATCAGAGACCCCACCTCCGGGCCGGCGGAAAGCTGGTAGAAGTTGGGGATCATTCGCCTCTTTTCCAGATGCACCGTTTTTAACTGCGCGCGCAATTTAAACTCAGCGTGCAACTCTTCCTCTGTGACCGGCTTGCGATACAAGTGCGGGTAGGTGACCAGAGGACGAGGTCCATCGTTTTCCGGCCCGGGAGCGACCTTCTGCCGACAGTGAGTAATAAACGATGCACCAAATCTCTGCCGCACATAACGGCATGATGGGAAAATCCGGGCGTGAACCTCCCGGACACCGTAGTCCTGCCACTGCTCGTTCCACCGGTCGAAGGCACCACCGCAGGAAAAACAGATCAGCTTATGCTGCGCCAGTGACAGGTAGAAGCCGGCTTCTGACAGCTTCAGGGCATTCTGGATTTGCCTTGGCAGCCGCTTAAACATCTCTGACTCATCGCAGGCACTATGCTCGACAATTGAAAAGAGCCGCTCCTGAACATCATCCATCAGCGGATTAAACAGAGTCTCAACATGATTGCCGGGTCTACCGTAGAAACTGGTCTGAGTGGTCTGCTCGACGTTATTACAAAGCAAAAAAGCCGCCTTCATCTCATCCCGGGTGATAACCAGGCTTCGTAGCTCATAGTCATGGATGGGGGCCACCTCATCAGCAAAATAAGAGGAAAAATTGCGGCGAAAAATCCTCAAAAGCTGTGGTTCGGCGATAAGATGGGGCATCGACTCGAAGGTTCTTGCCTCGCCATCAATCTGGCACAAGAAACGATTCGCAGTGGCTTCAGTCGATGCAGCAGCCCCACAGCCAGCGTCGGCCGCCGTTGATGCCGATTGGCTCTCAACTGTCCTCGACTGCCCATCGCCTGCTGGCACTGTCAGACGGGCAGCCAGTGACACGTCGTCAGTTGTCTCGCGGACAGCCGGCACCTGCGACCGGTGGCCAGAGTCCTTGGCAGTGACGGAGTAGCCTTGGTAAGCAGGCGCAGAACCCTCAACGGGAAGGCTGTTATGGCAAGAACCGGCAGAGGCAAGACTAACGGCAGCATTATTATCCATCGGAAGATTGACTCAGAGACAAAAGGTTACTCAGCTTCGACAGGATTCACTCCTGACAAGTTCCATTGGAAAATCAATTCACTCCATTAATGCTCTTTGGCGCCTGATTAAAACCTTATCAATACACCATAAAAAAAGCCCTGATCTGGGCTTTTTTTATGGTGTAACCGAAAAACTGTATATTGATCAGAGGACAGTAATCCCCCCCATGTAAGGCTGCAACGCTTCAGGCACACGGATGCTGCCATCAGCATCCTGATAATTTTCCAGGACCGCCACCAGAGTACGGCCAACCGCCAGGCCTGAGCCGTTGAGGGTATGCACCAGCTCCGGCTTGCCGGATTCATTACGATAACGAGCCATCATGCGTCGTGCCTGGAAATCAACACAATTGCTGACCGAAGAGATCTCCCGATACTGGTTCTGGGCTGGCAGCCAGACTTCCAGGTCATAGGTTTTGGCGGCACCAAAGCCCATATCACCACCACAAAGGGCCATCACGCGATAAGGCAGGCCCAGCCTCTGCAAAATCGCTTCCGCGTGGCCGGTCATCTCTTCCAGCGCCTCCCAGGATTTGTCAGGATGGACGATCTGCACCATCTCCACTTTTTCAAACTGGTGCTGGCGAATCAGGCCCCGGGTGTCACGACCGTAGCTGCCTGCCTCACTGCGAAAACAGGCGGTATGGGCGGTGAGACGCATGGGCAGCTGTGCGGCATCAAGAATCTGCTCGCGCACCAGGTTGGTCAGGGTCACTTCGGCCGTGGGGATCAGATAGAACTGTTTATGCTCCTGGTCAGCGTCACCGTGGCACGAGGTTTTGAACAGGTCGGCACCAAATTTGGGCAACTGACCGGTACCGTAAAGTGCGGTGTCGTGCACCAGCAGTGGGGTAATCACCTCTTCATAGCCGTGCTCAGTGGTCTGCACATCGAGCATAAACTGCGCCAGGGCACGGTGCAGGCGGGCAATTTTGCCGCGCAGCATGGCAAAGCGGGCACCGCAAATTCGGGTCGCTGCTTCAAAATCCAGGCCAACGGCTTCACCGAGATCAACGTGATCTTTCACCTCGAAGTCAAACTTGCGTGGTTCGCCCCAGCTTCGAATGACAACGTTGTCGTTTTCATCCTTGCCTTCAGGCACCGAGCTGTGCGGCAGGTTGGGCACCTCCAGCAGCAGGGCATTGAGTTCATCCTGCAGTGCACTGAGGGCATGTTCGTTCGCCTTCAGCTCGGCATTGACCTGATCCATGCGCTCCTTCAGCGCAGCGACGTCGCCTCCTTGTGCCTTGATTTTGCCAAATTCCTTCGATCCCGAATTACGCTCGCCCTGCAGTTGCTCCGTTTTCACCTGCAGCGATTTGCGACGCTCTTCAAGATCGACCAGACGTTCAACATCGAGTGTGTAATGTTTTTTTAACAGCTGCTCAGCTACAGCTTCAGGCGCACTGCGAACGTGTTTAGGGTCTAGCATATTCCTACCAAATGGACTCAACGGCTAATGGTTTTCTGTTAGCGGCCAACTGGACCGACCTGATAAAGCAAATGGCATAATACACGATGGCAACGGCCCGTTCGATAATAAACTTCGCCCGATTCAGTCGT
>JAQFVO010000070.1 GCA_027942505.1 Endozoicomonas sp.
CCGGACGAGCAAGGCTACTTATCAATGCTTGACGAATTAATCATTCCAAATTTGGTCAAAATAATTAAACCAGAGTACAAGCAAGATGTTATCAATTTTTTGCGAAACCCTGAAAAAGATTTCATCTCTACCTCTTTTGACCAAATATTTAATTTTATGTGACTTGGTAGTTAAGGTAGCGGATATCAGTCCGTTCAATATTCTGGCTGAGTCGTTTACCAACAACCGTTATATATGAGGTTGTCGCAAAAAGCCTTGAACCACGAAGAACACGAAGGCCACGAAGGAAAAAGAACAGCTCTTCTTTGTGTTCTTCGTGTTCTTCGTGGTTCCCTTCTTTTCAGAGCCTTTTGCGACGCCCTCTATATATCGCTATTTATTCTGCTGTTGCCAATGCTTGGCACGCTGGAGCACTCTGGTTTGCGAGAGCGGGCTGAGACACTGATCAGCAGCGTGAAAAATGCCTAGACAGGAAGGGTATGGATGACCTGCCTGATGCTGCACAAAGTGACCAGTGGGGTGGGACTGCATTTGGGCAGGTACCTTTCCATGATTCCAGCACTAGTGGCACATGACGGAGGCGGCAGCGGAAAAAGGTTGTAAGCCTTTAAACAGGGCCGAAGTGCATCATTCAAGGTTGCTGGATACCCATCAGCTACCAACAGAGCTACGGATTAGCCAAGGTTTCGGTCATATCCCCCTGTTGCCGACACAAACGACGGCCGGCACTCAACCTGCCTGGTCGCTGCCGTTGATTGTTACAGCACTGGCAACCGCAACTATTGTCCATCCTGTGGGTATCAGCCTCGGTGAGGGAAACTTCTGTCAGCAAGCTGGGTAAGTAATCATTTGGGAACGGATGTTCAGACT
This sequence comes from Endozoicomonas sp., assembly GCA_027942505.1. GTDB lineage: Bacteria > Pseudomonadota > Gammaproteobacteria > Pseudomonadales > Endozoicomonadaceae > Endozoicomonas. The sequence continues at coordinate 871 of JAQFVO010000070.1, forward strand.
CCACCGTCCTGTTGTTGCCTCATCGTAACTGTGACTTTTCTTGACGCAAATCAACCTTGTTAATCTTTGCTAAAGGTAAAATTAAAAATGTGATCCCTTTAGCCTCCTGAGGAGTTGCTGTTCTCCAGTGTCCAGGTCGTCATCTTTCACATTGCTAACTTATTGGCCTCATTCACTTTGATTGCACAGTTTCTCTATGTTCACAAGGGGTTGATCAATTAATGTTGTGTGATTATCAAAGCAGCAAAAGCCGGAAAACAATCAAGCAAGCAGGTAAACCATTGAAAAACTCAGGCAGACATTGCTTCGGCATCATTGATTCAACACTCTGTATCCCCTTAAAAGTTGTATGATAGGTTAACCATGAAAAAACTGGTCAGTTTTTTATACCTGATGATGATCTCATCATTAGCGTTTGCGCAAAGCAATCAATTTATCAACCCAATTATTTCCGGTGGCTATCCAGACCCGTCAATTACCACAGACGGCGAGTATTTTTATATTGTTAACTCAACATTTGAATACTTTCCGGGCCTGCCCATTCATCGGAGCAAAGACCTGGTTAACTGGGAGCTAATCGGGCACGGTTTACACCGTGAAAAGCAGGCGAGCGGATCTGTCAACCTGGTTGACGTACGCTCCAATGACGGCATTCACGCACCCACCATCCGTTACCATAAAGGCGTCTACCACATTATTTCTACCAATGTTTATCGGGGGAAGAATGAGAAGCAGCAGACCATGGTCAACTTTGTCATTACCGCGACTGACCCGAAAGGCCCCTGGTCTGACCCTTATGTGATTAAAGGCGCACCGGGCATCGATCCGGATATTTTCTTTGATGATGATGGTACTGTCTGGTACGTGGGCCAGGGTGCTGCCAGAAACCCTTCATTCCCTGGTGAAGGCGAAATCTGGATTCAGCAGCTTGACCCGACAACCTGGCAGCTTCAAGGTCAAAGACACTACTTGTGGACCGGAGCCTGTGGTGGTGTCTGGGCTGAAGGGCCGCATATGTATAAAATTGGCGACACATACTACTTGTTGATCGCTGAGGGCGGCACCGGTCACGACCACGCGATTATGGTTGCTCAGGCTGACTCCCCCACAGGTCCGTTCAGATCAAATCCCAGAAATCCCATCCTCACGTCCAGACATCTGTCATATAAATACTGGGTCGGCAAGACCGGGCATGGTGATCTTGTTCAGTTAGAAGACGGTCGGTGGTTTATGGTTGCCCTGGGGGTAAGAACCGACGTAAACGGCGCCTCAAACATGGGCCGGGAGACCTTTCTGGTCCCGGTTGAGTGGGAGTTAAGCGATCGCAACGACCTGTGGCCTGTGGTTGCGCCCATGTCTGGTAAGGTTGATCGGTATGTTGACCTGCCCTTCAAAGAGAGACAGCAATATTACGCGCCACAATTCAGTGACGATTTTGAAAGCGACACCCTGAATCTGCAGTGGAACTTCCGCCGAGTGCCAGAAAGAGACCGTTTTGTTCTGCGCCCCGGAGAGTCAATGCTCAGAATCAATGCCTCCCCCAACCTGCCTGAAGACCAGGAAAGAACCAGTTTTATCGGCTTCAGGCAGACAGAGACCGACTTTAACTATCAGGTTCGAGTAGAGTTTGCCCCAAAGCAAGATCGCACTGAGGGGGGCATCATGCTGATGCAAAAAGACAACAATTACATCTCCTATTCAGTGACCAAAGAGCAGGGCCAGCACTATTTACAGATTGCCGTAGCTACGCCGGGCAATAAGCGAGAGGTGCTTAAAAAACTCAAGCTGGAAGATTACCAGGGTTCCATTGTGTTGAAAGTCAGTTCGCAGTTTGGTCGCTATGAATACCGTTTTGCTTTAGACGATTCAGCAGAAGATCAGGTTATGCACACAACCCCTAACGATTTGATTCTTTACAGTGGCTACACTGGGGCCTATCTCGGGCTGTTCAGTACCACTAATGGTCAGCGATCATCAGAGTACATGGACGTAGATTGGGTTAAATATCAAGGCTACATCCGTTAGACCCGATTAACTGACAACGGCCTGTGCGCAGCGCAGGCTGCTACCCAACAGGGGGGCACTTAGTTGGCCAATTGGCGGGGTCTTCTTGCTATCTGCATTATCAATGTTATGTGGTATGGAAAATCAGGGCATATACGGTCCGCCCCGCATTGCGCAATACCAACCATTAATAATATTATTGTCGTTTAAGGAGATTCCTGATGACTTTCAGGAGGAAATTATCGGACAGGTTGGGTGAGTGGGAGCATCAAAAAAGATACTTCGGTAACCCATTCGCGGCTACTATTTTGCGTCTGTAAAACTATGGATAAAATGTCGTGTATAGCATGGACTGCCTTAATACTCGAGGAAATGGCATAGAGGGGCGGTAGCGTGAGCGTGGTTCAAAATCGTTTTATCACCTGTTGCTTTAAGCTCCCGGATTTGATCCGGCCCTCTTTTTTATCAGCGATCAACAGGGCTTAAAACCGCTTTACCACCGCGATTAAGTACATGGGTATATATCATTGTTGTGTTGACATTAGCATGACCCAACAACTCTTGAACGGTTCTGATATCGTAACCGCTCTCCAGCAGATGTGTCGCGAAACTATGGCGAAAAGTGTGGCAGCTGGCATTTTTGTTAACACCTGCCCTCCTGACAGCTTGTTTTACGGCAGATTGAATTCCCCTCTCATGGATGTGATGGCGGCCTACGTTGCCGGTTCTTGGATCTTTACTCAACTGAGTACTGGCAAAAATATACTGCCATGCCAGTTCTCTTCCAGCGTTGGGGTATTTTCTGGCCAATGCATGTGGAAGATGAACAAAGCAGGCACCTTCTTCGAGCGCTTTTTGGTGAAGCAATCGGGATGATTCGATCTGAACCCTTAATGCTTCAACAGACGCTTTGGGCAACAGAGTCATTCTGTCTTTACCACCTTTGCCATGGCGAACTGTAATTTCCATACGCCCGAAATCAACATCCTGAACCCTGAGACGCAGCGCTTCCTTCAGTCGAAGACCGGCACCATACATTAATTGGGTGACTAATAACGGCGTGCCTTTGAGATAAGACAAGACAGAGTTAGCTTCAGCCACCGAAAACACAACAGGGAGTTTTTTGGGGCGTTTGGATTTTTGCCAGTCATCGATCGTAAAACTGTCACGCCCCAGCACTTGTTTGTACAAAAAGACCAGGGCACTCAATGCCTGCTGCTGAGTACTGACAGCAACGTGTTTTTTCATCACCAGATGAGTGAGAAAATCACGGACATCATCGCCAGTCAGTAAATCGGGATGGCGCAATTTATGAAATTTAATAAAGCGTTTAATCCAGTCCCAGTAGCTGCGCTCGGTAGACAGAGAGTAACCGGCAGAGCGAATAGCAATTTGGACGCGTTCTTGTAATCTCATATAAGTCCTGCTTAACACTGTTTTTTTATACAGTAAAAGTTAGTTCGTATATGTAGAAAATCAACTTAATGGTTAACCTGTTGTTTTGAATGAAAATAAAGCAATCTGTAAATCACGTGGATTGCTTGACTGAAAAATATACAAATCACAAAATGCGAATCAGAAGATATAGTCTTTGAAATGCAGATCGCCGTGCAAGTCGGGCTGCATGGGGGTAACGGCTAGTACGTATAGCGAATCTACAGTATGTTATGCGAAACTAATTCGTCTAAACGACTGTTGTGCGCTATAGTGCAAAGCTTTTCTCTGACAGGAAGTTCAACAGAAATGAAAATGGTTTTGTGGGTTCTGGCGGCAGAGATTTGAATTTCTTTCCTCGTGCTATGCCAGTTTCAGCAGTACGCTGCTTTTCAAGTGGTGGTGTTTCTGGCAAGCCAGTTTTGAGTTTTTTCCTTCGTGCAACGCCAGGCTAAAATCCGTGCCAGTGGTTTGGCAGCAAATTTCAGCGTTGCCGATTATCGCAGCTTTTCTGTTCGTCAGGGCTTCACGTTCTCTGCCATGAACAGAGAAAACATAGTTGGGTGCCGGTCTTCAGGCTCACGAGCGGCGAGTTCGCGCACAACAAGAGCATCCAGCGGACGGCGCTAGACGCGCCGCCGCTTATGCAGGCGTTAGGTGCTTGAAACTTGACCTGTATCAATGCGTGGTTCCATATAAATTTATAAAATGCTGCGATAATCCAAAAGGTCAATTTTAATGTTTGATGTAAGAAATATGAGCATGAAAAAATTATTTATTGTCCCACTTCTAATTTCTTTTTCATTACATAGCTATGGTGATGGAAACCCTCTACTTAAAAGCTTTCATGCATATGGAATTACGAAATGTGATGCATTCATTTCAGAAAATACTAAGCTCGGAACAAATTGGAACTACTTCATTGATAAGTATGCTAATGGTATGGATGGCGTGGCTACAGAAGTGACAGTAACACAAATATATGGTGTTGAGAATGATACTGTTAAGACCGTTGATACATATATACAGACAGCAAAAAACTGTTATCTAAGAAGTGCATGGACACTTACATATCCTGGTACCTGCTCGGAAAACATAGATGGTAATGCGTGGTATATAGCAACAAGAATGCCAAACAAAGATTACACCACATATGAAAATAAAGGTGGTATTGCATTACATGCTAAAGATATAAAAATGGGTAATTTCTCAGCATGTGTTCAAGAAGGATCGCTGAGAAAATCTGGAAAGCATGTTTTTCTGCCTGAGGGTGTCAATCAGTATTTTGGCGTCGTTTAATACCAGATTCGAGTGCA
>JAQFVO010000093.1 GCA_027942505.1 Endozoicomonas sp.
GCTCGTAGCTCAGCTGGATAGAGTACCTGGCTACGAACCAGGCGGTCGGAGGTTCGAATCCTCCCGAGCGCGCCATACATTGAAAGCCCAACTCATTGAGTCGGGCTTTTTTTATGTGCGTTTGCCGGGCAATGCAGTACCAATTAATTTCAACGACATGTGACTTTTAATCAAGGCGGTGCAGCAACCGGGTTGCCACACCTTGATTAATCAGCCTCAGTGAGTGGTCGCTAAAATATTACTGTCATCCTCTACTGTAGCTTCTTGCAGTTGTTGGTCAGTTTGTTGAGCCATGTAGAGATCACGATAGTGCCCTTCAAGCTTGATCAGTTGCTCATGGGTACCTTGCTGAACAATCTTTCCTCTCTCCATAACCAGAATCTGGTCTGCATCAACGACGGTGCTCAGACGATGGGCCACGGCTATAGTGGTTCTGTTTTCACGCAGTGTAATCAGGGCTTCCTTGATATGGTGCTCTGTCTCACCGTCGATGTTGGCGGTGGCTTCATCAAGTAGCAAAATCCTGGGATTTTGGGCAATGGTTCTGGCAAAAGACAATAGCTGTCTTTCACCAGTAGATAATGCCTTGCCACCAGGGCCAGGCTTGTGCTGGTAGCCTTGGGCAAGATTCTGAATAAACGGCTCTGCGTGTACTTTGCGAGCGGCAGCCTGCACTTGTTCATCACTAATCTGCGGGTGGTTCAGGCTGATGTTTTCCGCCATGGTGCCGCTGAAAATGTACGGTTCCTGAAAGACCAGCCCGATACCCTGTCGTAAAGTGTCCTCCCGAAAGCTGCTTAGTGGTTGATCATCAAGCAGAATCTCACCTTCCTGGTACTGATAGAAGCGCATCAGCAAGTTGATCACTGAGCTTTTGCCACTGCCACTGTGGCCGACAATGGCAACGAATTGCCCCGGTTCTACGGTAAAACTGACGTTGTCTAGTGCCTGATTTTTTGAGTCATAAGACAGTGATACGTTATTAAAAACAAGCTTGCCTCTGTCAATTCGGCTTGTGGTGTTGTCCGGCTGTTTTGTGCTATCCGTTGTTTCGTCCAATACCTGAAAAATACGTTCAGAAGCCACCAATGCTTGCTGTAAGGAACTCATCTGCATGGTGATCTGGCGGAACGGCTCAAAAAACCGCCCCAAGTAGTTAATAAAAGCGTACATGGTGCCCACCTCAATAACGGTGTAGCCAGCCTGATAGCCAAACCAGCCGACGACCACCGCCAGGGCAATGCCGTTGAGCAGGTGGGTGAAGGGCATCAGTAACAAACTGTCAATATTGATGTTTTTGCGCTTGAGTTGGCTCCACTGCTCATTTTCCTGGTCGAACTGCTGTTGCAGACGTGCTTCTTGCCCCGTGGCCTGAATAATTCGCATGCCATTGAGGGACTCGTTGATGCGGGAGTTAATGTTAGCCAGCTGGCTGCGAACGCCATGAATCACCGGGTGACTGATTTTTTGGTAGATACGAATGGCCAGCAGTATGACCGGGATCAGCAGCAGAGTCATAAACATCAGGCGCACATCCAGTAACGTCATGGCAACGCAGATACCCACCACCCGAAACACGGATTGCAACATCGCCGGAATGACGCTGACAAACATCTGCCGCAGCATTTCCGAATCATTGGTAATACGCGAAACCAGCAACCCGGTAGGCTCACTGTCAAAGTAACGCATGGGCAGTTTCAGCACATGGGCAAAAAGCATACGTCTAATGTCGTGCACAATATGAAGAGCGGCTGTCTGAAATTTTATGCTTTGTATGTACTGTAAAATAGCTGAGCCAAGGTAGGTGGCAAAAAGTGCACCGCCCATCATGAGTAAGTCCTGATTGCCTCCAAGGGTGTCAGCAAGGCCCCGGGGTATGTGTTCATCGAGGATGATTTTCATCAGCCATGGCGTCAGCATTTCCAGGGCCGTGGCCAGCAGCAGCAGGGCAAACGCGCCCATGCACTGCCATAGGTATGG
>JAQFVO010000154.1 GCA_027942505.1 Endozoicomonas sp.
GGTCACTTCCCTAAGCTCTTTTCAACATCCTTGAGGATGTGCGGTGAAAAATGGAACCACGAGGACCTTTTGCGACAACCTCGACAGAGGCTGTCGCAAAAAGCATAAAAGCCTTGAACCACGAAGGACACGAAGGTCACAAAGGAAAAGAAAAGCTCTTATTCGTGCTCTTCGTGTCCTTCGTGGTTCCCTTCTTTTCAGAGCCTTTTGCGACAACCTCGACAGCAGTGAAGGAGTCCCCCTCTCCCCACCATCCCGTAAACGGACTGCGCAAGAAGGGTTTAAGACTTGTGATTTAGAGACAGCCTGTAAGCCAGGGATTTAAAAAAATCTTGCCGGACAACGATGAGTCAGAAATCAGGCAACAATCCTTGCAAACTTGCTTTAGATGCAATGAATTTACTCATTACCTTGAAGGCATTGCGGTCTTTTTGGGCGAGCGTGTCCAGCAGAAAACGGATCTCATCGGCGTCGGAGTTCTTCACCATACATTTGAGCATCATAAGATCCTCCTTTGTCAGCACCCAGTCACTGCGCAAAGACGGGAGAAAATCGCGAATGCGCAGATGTTTAAAAATTTTCGGATTGTGTTCCAGCATCTTCTGCCATTCGGGATTCACTGTCTGTTCCCCCTCCTGCATCGTGAGCCGTGCGGGGTGGGTGATTTTCTTATCGTCGATTTTGCCGGGTGACGCCGCAAAATGGAGATGGTTATTAGCGACGGTGACCAACCGGCTGCACAGGCCAATTTTTTCGGCAGATGATATCCGGGAATTGCCAAGGTAGTGAGCGATACCGTTGAAAATCGCTTCTTCCGTTGCCTTAGCCTTTGGGGTATCGGCCGGAAAAGCCTGGCTGGAGCTACTTGCCTGGGGGGTGATGTTCATTAATGTAAAATCCAAAAGCAACGAATAATCTGAAGGTCGTCATGAAAACCAGATAACCACGAGGCAATCAACAGACCACAATAAAACCGATAAGCGTGTATGATCACCGCTCACAACATCCATATGACTGATCAGACACCCAAATGGTTCCAGGCAAGGGGGAAAATCAGTCCAATCAAACCTTCTTTCCCGGTAAAACGGCGCAATTTCCTCAACGGTTTCCCTTATGACTTTAAAATACTCCGGCGACATTCGTGAGCTGTGTTACCCATTCATATACGAGGACTCACCGCTGTGCGACTACGAAATCATCACCGATGAACTGTGTGCCACCCTTGGCGGAGTGATCAGCGAGCTTGATGGTCATGAACAGTTCGCCGATATTCACAGCTTCCTGTGCACATTGCAGCCCCACATATTCCATCTGAATGGCTCCATTCGCGGCAGACAGGTCATCTTTGCACCACAGATTGACTGGCTGGCCGGTTACTTCGACCACTACCAGGAAGAGATTGAGGGACAGTTACATGGCTTTGTGCTGCCCCGGGGCGGCCGGGCTGTGCAGTTATTAAACAACTGTCGTTCATTGGCGAAAAAAGCTATCCGGACAATGGTGCAGGTGGATGGTGCTGGCATAGAGGTACCACAAGAGCTGCACCGCTTTACCAATATGCTCTGCAACCTGTTCTTTCGGCTGACCGTGGTGATTAATCGTCGCCTTGGCATTATCGAATCAGAGTACCAGAGCCTCAGCTACAATCTGAAGCCACCCAAAGCACCAGCGTGATAAGCCGGAAAAAACTGAACTCCTTGTGCTTTTGCGGGCAGCGCGAGGCGGGCAGCGTTGAACCACCTCGCATCGCATTTCAGCCTATTGTTTTTTCGGGGAGGATGCTATCTAATGCGCGGTGCTATCACGACCCCTGGTAGTTCGGGTTTGCTTGTCAACCCAGCACCGACATTGTTACAGAGCGTTGGGTACGGTGCGACTTCGTAATTATGGGGCTGCACAGGTCGAGGGTATACGTCGGTGATGGCGCTATTACAGACTCTCTTTCCCGACACCGTTCCATTTTTTGGTAAAACCAGTCAACGGCTGGCGCTTTCCTGTGCTGGAGGAAACGTATCTTGCTGAAAGATAACCTTTATTCTGAAACCCTGTATGGTACATACGGCCAACATTTTACAGTTGACCAAGTGCTTTTTGAGGCTGGTACCGAGCATCAGCACCTGGTTATTTTTGAAAACCGGGAGTTTGGCCGCATGATGGCTCTGGATGGTGTTATCCAGACTACCGAGCGTGACGAGTTCATCTATCATGAAATGCTCACCCATGTCCCTCTGTTCTCCCACGGCAATGCCAGACGGGTACTGATTATTGGTGGCGGCGATGGCGGCATGCTGCGCGAAGTGCTCAAGCACAAAACCGTGGAGCATGTGACCATGGTGGAAATCGATGGCGCGGTGGTTGAGATGTGCGAAAAGTGGTTGCCAAACCACTCTGCCGGCGCCTATCAGGACCCACGCCTGAATCTGGTCATCACTGATGGCGTCAAGTTTGTCAACGACGCGCAAGCCTGCGCCGACGGCAGTTTTGATGTCATTATTTCCGATTGTACCGACCCAATCGGACCCGGTGAAGTTCTCTTCTCCTCCGAGTTCTACGCCGGCTGCAAGCGCCTGCTATCAGAGAACGGTATTTTTGTGGCACAAAACGGCGTCTGCTTTATGCAGCTTGGTGAAGTGGAAACCACCACTGCCCGCCTCGGCCACTATATGGCTGACACCTGGTTCTACAGCGCTGCCGTACCAACCTACGTGGGCGGCATCATGACTTTTGCCTGGGGCGCCAAAAACCCTGCATCCCGCAACATAGCCCTGGATGTTCTGACGGAACGTTTCCGTAGCGCAGGTATTGCTACCTGTTATTACACACCAACGATCCATCAGGCGGCGTTTGCCCTGCCACGTTACGTTGAGGAGGCAATCACAAAGGTCAATGGCTGAGTGCGAATTCAATAATAAGATCAATTCAGGTGATCGTGGCCGGAGCGTGGCAGAAGCCTGCTCCACCAACAACGCCCACTTCTATCACGGAGGAGAGTTGTGATGATGTTCTTTGAAGGCTCTGAAAAAAAAGTTGAAGTGATCACCGCCCCGAAAGCCGGTTCTCTGCGAGCTCTGGGGCGAGACTTCTGGAGCGGCATCGTTACCCGCGCTAACGCAGAGATTCTTGACGTCCTCAGTAATGAGCACTGCGACGCTTATCTGTTATCGGAGTCCAGTCTGTTTGTCTGGCATGACCGCTTTCTGATGCTGACCTGTGGCACCACCACACTGGCTGATGCGTTCCTGCATTTTCTTGCTCACATCAACGACAACGATATTCTTTATGCCAGCTTCCAGCGCAAGAACGAATATCTTTCTCACTTGCAAAAGAGCTCTTTTGCCGACGACCTGGCCCGGATCGGCCAGCGACTGCCCGGTTCTGCCTACCGCCTGGGCAAACTGGATAGCCATCATCACTATATTTTTCACCTGGACCGCCCCTATCAATGTATGGACGGCGATGTCACCAACGAGTTGTTGATGTATCACATCAAAGGTGACGGTGCTGATTATCTGCGCAGCCCTGATCAGACACCGGAAGGTGTCCGCAGCCTGTTACAGCTGGATAAAATCCTGCCAGGCTTTGCCATCAGCGACTGGTTGTTTGAACCCTTTGGCTACTCCATGAACGCCATTAAAGGCGATCGTTACGCAACCTTTCACATAACACCACAGGAACAGAGTTCCTACGTCAGCTTTGAAACCAACCTGGAGCTCGATAACTCCATCCTTGTGGCAACCCTGCTCGGCGCCCTGCAGCCAGGCAGCTGGGACCTGATCGGTTTTAACGCCCGGGATATTTTCCCTGATTATGGCGACTACCATTGCATGACGGAATCGACTCTGGACATGAGCTGTGGCTTTGCCATGAATTTTCGACATTTCCAACACCAGGATCATCGGATCGTACAGCCGGAAATGATCTCCAGGAAAGTGTCGTAGTTTTTCAGGTCGCTGTCCGCTGTCCGCCTCCCGCTACCCGCAAAAGCGCCAGCGGTTCCGGCTGCAGCGGTCGGCGGTTCTTTATCTATGCAGGGATCTGTTGAATGAAAAAAATAACCCTCGTTATGGCCATGAGCCAGGAAGCTACACCAATCATCGGGCAGCTGGCACTGCGGGCATGCAATGATTTTGTCTCCAGAACGCCCGCCCGTGCATTTAGTGGCCAGTATAAAGGGCTGGAAATCTCCCTTGTGATCAATGGTACAGACCTGACTCATAACGTTGAATGTGTCGGTACTCAGCCTGCCACTCTGGCAGCCTATGAGGCACTGAACCATTTTCAGCCCGACCTCCTGATTAATGCCGGCACCTGCGGTGCTTTCGCAGAGAAAGGCAGTAAGATCGGCGACGTTTATATTGGTGAGCGTATCCGGTTTTTTGACCGGCGCATTCCCATGGGCGACTACGAAGCCTACGGGCATGGTAACTACCCGTGCCCGCTGGCGGTTGACCTGGCCCGGCAGCTCGATATACCCACTGCCGTTGTCTGCACTGGCAACGCTTTGGACATGAGCCCCACCGATGAGGCCATCCTGAAGCAGGAGCCGGTGGTCAACAAGGAGATGGAGGCTGCTGCGATAGCGTGGGTGGCTTCTTTGTGGAACGTGCCGCTGATCGCCATAAAATCAGTGACGGATCTGATGGACGGTGGGCAGACAACGTCAGAAGAGTTTCTTCAGAATCTCTGTTTCGCCTCACAAAACCTCAATGAAGCGGTTGTGCAGGTAATGGACTGCCTGGCAGAAAAATTACAACTGTCGTTCAGTTAAACAACGTTTGTCGTTAAAATATTTTTTTTCCCAAAAAGTCGGCCGACCTCGTTCAGAGGTCGGCCATACCAGCCATTCAGCTGACCATCTGACGATAATCAAAGCCTTTGAAACTGATGCCATAGAGCAGCGAGTAAATCACCGGCAAGACAATCAGCGTCAGCACCGTGGCAAAACCCAGACCAAAAATAATGGTCACGGCCATGGACTGGAAAAAGGCATCAAACAGCAGAGGCAGCATACCCAACATAGTGGTCAGGGCTGCCATGCAGACCGGACGCAGACGACTGACCGCGGCATGGAAAATGGCCTCCCGCACCTCTTTGCCCTCCTCCAGTTCCAGCTTGAGCTGCTCCACCAGCACGATGCCGTTCTTGATCAACATCCCGGACAGACTCAACAACCCAAGCAGTGCCATAAAGCTGAAAGGCGCATTAAACATCAGCAGACCGGCCACCACACCAATTAATGCCAGCGGGACGGTACACCAGATAGCCAACGGTTGTCGTACAGTGTTAAACAGCAAAACCGTGATCAGAAACATGCCAAGATAGCCCAGGGGAATGGAAGCAAACACCGCCTTTTCAGCATCGCCGGACAACTCGTAGGAGCCACCCCACTCCAGCTGATAGCCATCCGGCAACGGTATTGCCTCAATGTTTGCCCGCACCTTGCGCAGCACACTGTCGGATGTTTCATCGCTGAGCAACTCCGGGTCAGCCATCACTGCCACCATCCGTTTGCGATCACGGCGCACAATCAGCGGGTTTTCCCACTCGGTAGCAAAGCTGGTAATGGCCTGGGTGATGGGCACATAACTGTTATGTTCTGCACTCCATACCTGCAGATCGCTGATGCTGTCGGCATTCAGTCGTTCTGCTGCCGGCGCCTGAACGATCAACGGCATCAGCTGACTGCCTTCACGGTAAACACCCACCTGGCGGCCACTGAAATTGACCAGCAAGGCATCATCCAGCGCCTGCTTGGAGATACCACTGCGCCGGGCGCTGGCCTCGTCAATCTGCGGGCGCACCAGGGCCACCTGATTACGCCAGCTGTGTCGTATATTGGTGGCCATCGGCTCTGCACGCATGACCATCACGGCCTGTAGCGCCAGCTTGCGCAGTACTTCAGGGTCTTCGCCGTAAAAACGCGCTTCAATCTCGGCCAGCGGCGGAGGGCCGTTTTGCAGGCGCTTGATTCGGTACTCAACATCGGCGTAATTTCTGATCAGTTCGTTCTCAAGCGCCGCCACCAGCGTCGGGATGGTGTCCAGCTCATCGGCTTCAATAATCAACTGGCCGTAGCTGCTGTATTGCTTTTCCGGCATGTACGTCAGGATAAACCGCTGAGCGCCCTGCCCCATCACTGAGGTGACATTACGCACGCCGGGCAAAGCCAGAACTTCTTGCTCAAACTCCCCGACCCGCTCTTGTGTGGCACGAATATCACTCCCCTCCGGCATCCAGAAATCGACGAAGAAAATCGGCGTATTAGACGGCGGAAAGAAGACATTTTTCAGCGACCCAAAACCCAATACCGCCAGTACCAATGACAATACCGTCAGCGTCAGCGTGATCGGGCGATGCACCAGAGAGATTGCCAGCAACTGTTTATAGAGGGTAAACAGCGCACCCCGATAAGGGTCAACCGGCTCTGCCGCCTGCTGGCTGGCCAGCTCACTCTTTTTGAACAGAATGTTGCAGAAAAACGGCGTCAGGGTAATGGCTGTGATCCAACTCAGGAACAGCGAGATCAGCAACACCTGGAACAGCGACAGACAGAACTCACCGGTAGCATCGTCCGATAACCCGATGGGCGCAAAGGCCAGGATGGCAATAACAGTGGCACCAAGCAGCGGCCACTGGGTCTGATGCACCACCTCTCTGGCCGCCTGCAGCCGGGTCAGACCGCGCTGAATACCCACCTGAATCCCTTCAGTCACGACAATGGCGTTATCCACCAGCATGCCCAGGGCGATGATCAGGGCACCCAGAGACACCAGCTGCAACTCAATGCCGATGACCCGCATGACAATAAATGTACCCAGAATCGTCAGCAGCAGCACCACCCCCATCAGCAGGCCGGAACGCATCCCCATGGTCAGCAGCAACACCACAATGACGATGGCCACCGACCCCGCCAGATTGAGCAAGAAGTCGTTGACTGATTCGGAGACGGTTTCGGGCTGGTTGTAAACTGTGGTCAGCTCCATCCCCAGTGGTTGCTGAGCGCGCAGATCTTGCAAGCGCTGTTCGATGGCTTCGCCCACCGCCACCACGTTCACGCCGGAGGCAAACGACACCCCCAAAGAGAGTGCTGGCTGACCGTTAGCGTGGTAAAGCAGGCCCGGCGTTTCATCAAAATCCCGACGCACCGTGGCGATATCCCCCAGACGCACCAGTTGTGCACTGCCCGGCGGGCTGATGATCAACTGTTCCAGCTCGCTGATGTCGTTGAATTCACCGGTAGGATGAATGCGGATGGCACGCCCTGCCACCAGCATATTACCGGCATTGGAGACCACATTCTGGTTCTGGATCAGGGAAAATATCCAGGCCGGGTCAATGCCCAGGCTGGCCAGTTTGGCCTGAGACATCTCCACCACCACCTGCTCCTGACGGGCACCGGCAATTGAGACCTTCTTGACACCAGGCACCATGACCAGTTCCCGCTTCAGGTAGTCGGCGTAATTTTCCAGGTCTCTGAAGCTGTAGCCTTCACCGGTGATGCTGTACAACATGCCAAATACATCACTGTAGTCGTCCATCACCACCGATGGATAGACGCCGGGCGGCAGGCTACTCTGGCTATCAGCAATTTTACGCCGCAGCTCATCCCAGATTTGCGGCAACTCGCTGTCGCCGTATTTCTCTTTTATCTCGATAACGATCTGCGAATGACCGTTACTGCTGACCGAATCGATGCGCTTGATGTACTCCAGCAGTTGAATAGACTCTTCCAGCGGCAGCGTCACCTCTTCTTCTACCTGCTCAGGCGAGGCACCCGGATAGTGGGTAATCACCATCGCCTGTTTGATGGTGAACTCGGGAAACTCCAGCTGCCCCAGACCAAAAAATGACAGTATCCCGCCAATCAGCAGCAGAAGGACGAACATCCAGCTGATCACCCGATGGGAGATGGCATACTCAGCGATATTCATCCTACAGCCCCCGTTCCCTGCGCAGCGGTTTTACTAAAATACCGTCGTACAACTGGCTCAGGCCAGCGGCAACAATCTGGTCACCGGGATTAATACCAGAGACCTGCACACCTGCTTCGGTAATGCGACCGGTGGTCACTTCAACGGGTTTAACCTGCCCGGTTGCCTCCTCAAACAACCAGACAACTGTCTTATTATCAGCATCATTCCTGCCAACGGCCGAGACCGGCACCAGGACAAAACCAGACTGCTCCTGCGGTTTGAGAACCTGACTCAGATCGATCATCACCGTGGCCGTCATGCCTGGCAAAATGGTCAGGCTGGCCGGGGCTGGCAGGGTCAGGATCGCTTCGTAGCTCTGGGTGCCGGGCGTCACCCGGGTAGCATGCTCTTTATAGCTGACCGGGAATGTCTGCCCGGGGGCGCTTGGGAAGGTAGCCACCGGCTGATAATCACCGTTCAGGCTCTGACGGTTGACGTGAGAGACAATGCTTTCAGGCACCTGGATGCTGATATCGAGCTGCTTGTTACTTTGCAGGGCCATGACCGGCTGCTGAGCCTGAACCTGCTGGTGAGCTTCGGCCAGCGTCTGGGCCACACGACCACTAAACGGCGCTTTCAGTGTACTGTAGGCCAGTCTGTCACGGCTCAGTTTCAGCGCCGCTTCGGCAGATTTCAGCCGGGCGCTGGCCGTATCATAACTGGACTGTGAGATGACTTTTTTGCTCAGCAACGAGCTGGCACGATCAAACTCCACTTTGGCCAGCTCGTAACTGGCTTGACGATCCTGCAGTTCATTGCGGATATCGCGATCATCCAAAGAAGCCAGCAACTGTCCTTTACTAACCTCATCCCCCTGTTTCACGTTAATCTGATCAATCTGCCCGGGTATCCGAAACGAAATTTCTGCCTCATCGGTGGCTGTGACCTTGCCGGGGAAATGGCGTAACTGCTGCTGCTGCGGGTCTGCTACCTGGAACAGTTTTACCGGTCGGATAACGTTTTGCTGTTCACTGGTCTCCTGTTGCTGACAGCCAGTCAACAGGCTAAGTCCCACCAGGGTTGCGATTACTACTCGGGTGGGTCGAAGAAAAAACATGTATCAAAGACTCCTCATTCATCCTGTAAAAATATTTTTGTGCTGTAACAACAACTACGATTTGCGCTGGCTTACGCCGAGCGTTAACGTAAGAACTGTAACAGGCTGACATCGCCGCTTGGTGCAGCTGCTCTTATCCCGCCTTGCATCCCTGTTACTGGTGACCCTGCTGGCCTTCGGAGGTGCCGATGTTTCTGGTTGTTTTTATTGCTGGTCTGGTTATTGCAGCCACCTCATTCCTGTCTCTGCTTGAAGCCTCTGTGGTCGCCGTGGACGAGTTAAGACTGGTGACCTTACTCTATAACAGCCCCGATAACAAACAAGCCATCAACAAGGTCTTTGAGAAAAAAAGGGAGCACCTCTCAGCCATTGTGCTGTTAAGCACACTGATCAGTATCGCTGGCAGTACCTTTCTCGGCGCCATGGCGGCCAGGGAACTGAGTGACCTGTGGCTGGCTATTTTTACGACACTCCTCGCCTATTTTATGCTGGTCTTTGCCAAGGTGTTACCAAAACTGCTTGCTGTGCAGATAGCTGGCCAGGTGGTTGGCCGCTGCGCCCCGCTGATCCACGGAATTTACACGGTCACGCGCCCCGTCCTGCTGCTGGCCCTGGTCTGGACGCGACTGCTGCCCAAACCGGTTGAGCAGACCAGAAGCAGAGATGAGCTGCGCAGCATCATCAAGCATTACGGCAAGCGGGGAGTGATTGGCAAGAAACAACGAAAATTTGCTGAGGCAGTCTTAACCTCTGACCAGAAACAACTGACACAACTGGTGGAACATTCGCAGCCGGTGCTCTGCCTGAGCGCAGAGGCCACGATTGCTTCTGTATCGGCAACGCTACGCAGCTCGCCGAGCAAACGCTACGTGGTCCTGCAAGACAATAAACCGGTCGGTGTCGTTTTATATCGACATCTTGCCCGATGCATGGTCAACAACGATGAGTACAAAACCGTCGGTCAGCTAATGCGCAAGACCATCATTCTCGCACCGGAAACCTCTCTGCACAGAGCCATGACCGAGTTGCAGGACGCCCGCGCCTCTTTCATTTTGCTCCCTGGCAAGGCCGTGGAGCAGACACGCATCATCAGTGCCAAAATGCTTTATCAGGCCATGCTGCGCTGACACACTCCCGCCAGATTGTCTCCCTGCCTGTCGAGTTGAGATTTTACTGTATTGATTCTGTATTTCAGGAAGTGTCGGAATTTTTTCCCGGGAATTGACTCTATTTCTGCGCCGCTGCGCTGCACGACGGCAAAACATCAATATCTTATTATTTTATGGAATGCCCGATATGCAAAACATAAATTATCGAGCCAACGCAACCAGTCGTCCATCAAGCCTGGCTGAGTGCGGGGAAATATCTGGCCGGTATGACTGCCCACAAAATAAAACCATGGCGTTTTCCAGCCGCGCCTGTGTTGTTGCGCTGGCGGCAGTGTCGGCAATCGGTGTTATGGGGGCTGTCTACTATCTGGTTAGCAGCCAAAGCAGTGTTCGACAGTCGTCATTAAGTGAACCAGTAAGCACGTCATTAAGTGAACGGGCAGGCACGACGATATGCTTTAATCCCAGCCAGTACACTTCTGGCACCAGTATGCATACCCCGGATAACAATGATATTTATTGCACCTACCCTGATCAAAGACTCCCCGGACAGATGGGTGAATTAGTCAATCACGGAATCGTTCGTGTGATCGAGCACGCTGGAAACCTGATTTACCACGGTGCAAAGAACATCTTTGAATGCATCAATCAAGGGCTTACCTGGCGACAGTATTCTGGTGAGTCTGAATGCGTTTTTATGGATTCGGATACTTGTAGCTCTCTTGGTGGACATCCTTCCTATGGCAGTAGTGTATGTGGACCGACAATAAACCTTGATGGTTCTGCCGGTGAGTGCACCATGGATCAAGTGAGGCTATGTAGATGGCATAACCGGTAGCCTGTGCGATTGAGGCAATGCCTCAACAGAATAATTTGTCCCAAGCCTCAGACTAAAAGCCAGTAAATAAAAGCCGGGGGCAGGTTTTTCATCATGCAAATATCTTTTTTTCACCATAAACGACAAGAGATATGCAAAATGGAAGAGCTGAACCTGATTTTCAAGGCTGTAACTTCTTATTGCCCACTACTTCGCTCAGCCGCACCACTTCGGACCAGTCCAAAGGGGTGTTGGTCAACGGGTTATTGCCAGTCAACTCGTATGCTTTGCAAAGAGCCTGATAACTCATATGGGTATTGTTCAGCATGACCATTTCATCCTTTATTTCACAGTCAATGAGGCACTCCCCAATGTGATCTACCGTTTGTAGCGGGAGTCGGGTAAATGGCGGAATAGACAGGTGGCGTTGATAGATTTGCCAGGGCTCCCAGGTTTTCAGGAATTTCTGCAGCTGTTCCTCACCACAGTTGCTGTTCAATTGAACCAATGCTTCGTCGATATCCTGTTGTGAAACCTCGGCGCAAGGTCTGTAAAGCATATGCTCCGTTGCGCCGGGGAGTTCCAGGTGTTTTCTTATTTCAATTTGATAGGCAAGTACTACCTCCACTTCATCGACCGACGGGAGCTTGGCAGCGTGTTCCAGAGCGATAAGTTTTAATTTTTCCATCTGCATCATTTTTTGGCCCAGGGCCAATAATTTAGAGGGATCATCATGTTTGACCGCCAGAGTTTTTGCGCTTTCTTGCAGCTCAACAGTTTCCAAGTCGTCCAGAGCCAGGATGACCCGGTCACCACAGGTACTGATGGCATCGTGTATGAGGGCCAGGGCCTCATCCTGAATCTGTTCATTGCCAAGAACGGACAATAACGTGTGTATAATCCGTTGCGCCAGTATTGGTCTGGATGTCAGGTCTTTATAATCGGCAGTTGTCGTTAATTTTTCCAGAAAAATAACGAGCTCACGCGACTGATGAGATGGCAGGGTCAGCGTCGGAGTTTCTACGTCAGCAGCTGCCAATTCCCGCCAGAAAGCAAAAGCCATCTGAAAGTTGTTAAATAATTGGTGACGCGACTCCGAGCTTACACGAATTGTACGGGCGCGGAAGTGTATACCCGGAGTCGGTTGACTGTTGAGCCGGCCAATCAGCGCATCAGATAATCCAGTATTTATAAGCTCAACCACCCGAGTCGTGTCGTTAGTGGCACCAAGGGTAGTAATCCAGTCAGGCAATTCAGTCAGCTGCGGGCATGCCTGGAAACAAAGACTACTCCCCGGCAAAAAATTTCCAGATAATGACCGCAGGCTAGAGCAATCCAGGAAAACAAGAGTTCCCTTGTTTGAGATATTTCCAGACAGGTTTGCCAGACTGGGACAGAAACTAAAACGAATGTCAGACCCCGCAGTGATTTTGCCGGAAATATCGGTCAGGCCCAAGCAACCTCGCCAAGTTAAGTTTTCTCCCACGATGATATTGCCGGATACATTGAACAGTTGAGCACAGCCTGCAAGCGTGAGATTTTTCTTCACGTACAGGTTTCCAGCAAAGTCTGTCAAGGGACAATCTTGTCCAATTAAATCGAGATCGTCATCGATTATAAACAAAGTGTCATTTGGAAGCGGGTTGTCAGTCTTGAGCCGCTCTATGAATTGTTCAGCAGTGAGTTCAATTTTGTTCATAACAGAACGGATATCAAGTGACTTTGCCAGCTCACTGGTTGGGTTTACACTGGAATCTCGCAAATAGCTTGTGGTTGATTCTGTACTTCCGGGAACTCCAGGGTTTGTAATTCCGGTCAAGCCGTTCGAATTACCCGAATTCCAAAACCATTGGGCAACCCTGGAGTTCATATCTAACCATCTATTCATTTTTATATCCTGGTATAAACGGCCCTTTATTTCAGACATTTATTTTTGTATTCAGGTTACTCTATCTTTTGCCGCTCCCGATATAGTAGAAATTTGAGTGGAAATTAAGTCACCCAAAAATCAATCTTGCCCATTACATTTGGGGATATCCTTTTCTTTCTTAAGTGTCTACCTTATAGCTATGAATTGAAACACGAAGGACTGCGGCTGCGGCAATTCTGAAAACTGCTCCATGTTTGATTTAGCGCCTCAGCTCATTCGATCAATCACCACTGCCTGAGCCTATCTGCACCAATCGTTTTATACCTGAACTTCAGTTATCGTGGCCTCTTTAGTTCCTTGCATAAACAAAATATTCTGAATGCACACATCCAACTCTTTTTTTAAATTGTGATTTTCCTCGTTGCCAGGCGTTACTCTCAGTAAAAGAGCGAAAGCACCATAACCATAATCGATCAATTTCTGAAGTCGTTTTGCCGTTGAAATGACTTTATCTTCAGCAGCAGAAAGACAAAGTGGATCTTCAAGAGCTAAACGATTTGTTTCACACTCTGGTCGCATTTCAGCAAGTCCCTGACTAAAGATCTTCAAGCTTTTCTCTGAGTCTGAAATATTTAGCAGCTTGTCCAGTCTGGTTCTGAATTCTTTCAGGGTCTGAGTAGCAAATTCAGAAGTAAATGTTTGGGATGATTCAAAATACCTCGACTCCAATCCAAGTTTCAAGAGCTGGTTCCAGCTACTCAAATCCTTGATGAGGCAGTCGGGACTGACACTATACCTTTGCTCTTCTTCGGCCAATTGTTCAGCCACACACTGGGCAAACATCGGGATTTCGACAACACTGTTGACCTCTTCCACAAGGTTATTTAATAACCTGTCAATGTCGATCAGATTCTTTTTGTAAACGTCCCTTCTCTCCTGCTCTGATATCTGAGGCTTTGCTGCGGAGACCTCACGCTGAGGTATATTGCGGCCTTGCGGCAG
>JAQFVO010000902.1 GCA_027942505.1 Endozoicomonas sp.
AGTGGATGATGTATTACGGATCATCTCAGCCCGAAAAGCCACCAGGAAAGAGGTTCAACACTATGAAGAAAACATCCGGTACTGACTGGGAGCGCCTCAATGCCATGAGTGACGAGGACATCGACACTTCTGATATACCTGAACTGGACGATAATTTTTTCCAACAGGCCGAGTTGCACCTACCGGTGAAAAAACCAGTGACTATCCGACTGGATGCCGACGTTCTGGAATGGTTCAAGGGGCAGGGGCAGGGATATCAGACCCGAATAAACAATTTGCTGAGAAAATATATGGAAACTCACCAGGACCGTTGAATCACGGGCGTTAAAGTGAAAACGTTGAAAAGTTAAAGCATTACAAAAAATTCGGGGTCATATATGGTCCGCCCCGAAAATCGGGGTCAAAATCGGGGTCAGATCTTGAATCTTGAAACGACTTCAAGATTCATGATCTGACCCCCTCCACACGTAAATTGTGCCCCCAGGGAATTTGTCCAACAGCCTGTTGGACGCAGATCAGGAATTCCGGGTAGCTACATACTCCTTTAATGCATTGTCCATACGGGTCTGCCATCCCTTGCCTGTGGCACGGAAATACGCAATCACTTCAGGCGACAATCGTATGGTAATGCGTTCCTTGGTCTCCTCCGCCTTGGGTCGACCTGAGACTCGCTTTTGTTCAAACATCTCATCAGTGATCTCAAAGGTGTCCGGGTCGGCCGCAATCCCGGCATTGATGGCGGCGTCTTCTTCATCGGTGGGCCATATAGTGCCCGGCTTAAGCTTTGGCATAGCACTTCATCTCCCGTTTGTTGGCTTTTCTCAGGCTAATGATCCGGCGAACATCCCCGCGATTGGTGTAGACGACACAACACAAACGCAACCCAAGGTACGCCAGACCTACCATCCGTTGCTCTTCATAGTTATAGCGACGGTCTTGCCATGCCCAGAGCGTGTCCCATTCCAAGTGCTCAGCCTCAGACAGCGACAGGCCATGCTTGGCTTGGTTGGTGGCATCTTTGTCAGCATCATACTCGTACTTCATGGATTTATTGTATGTACAAAAAATAAAACCCGCCAGTTAATAGCCATCCCACAGGGTCCGGCGCTCAGCATAGCTGGGTGTTCATGACCGTAGAAAAGAAAAATAAAAATCGGGTTGAGAGAAAAGTGAGAAAAATCGGGGTCAAAAGGAGAAAAGGACACCCATAAATTTGTTATTAATGGTTGAATTTGTAGGCGCCCTATGATTCCCATTTTTCAGCCCGAACCTTAGGATAGATAGACTTCCCATTCTGTAGTTTAAAGACTACAATTTATCCCATGATCACCATTAAAGAAACTGAGACTTACCGCAAGTGGGAGCGAAAGCTGAAGGATCCCCGGGCAAAAGCCACTATAGCGGCTCGGGTATTTCGTCTGGCTAATGGCCTGCCCGGTGACGTTGCCCCAGTTGGAGAAGGGGTCAGTGAGCTGAGAATTCATTATGGCCCTGGTTATCGGGTGTACTTCCGTCAACAAGGAGATGAGATCATTCTTCTGCTATGTGGAGGAAACAAAAGTAAGCAGAACAAAGATATAGAACTTGCTAAACAGCTGGCAAAACGCTGGAGGAAAAATGATGACTGAACCCTTATACGATTATGACCCTGCTGCGGCACTGGACAGTCCGGAAGCCGTGGAGGTGTTTATCACTGATGCTTTTGAGACTGGCGACGCCTCTTATATTGCCAAAGCGCTTGGTGTTGTTGCCAGGGCTGAAGGTATGAGTAACATTGCCAGACAAACCGGGCTTTCCCGGGAGCAACTGTATCGCTCGTTCAGTGATGATGGAAACCCAACGCTGAAAACCGTCTTGAGTGTTATGCAGGCTATGGGTCTAAGTCTCACTGCCAAAACCCAAAGAGAGCTGGGTGTCAGGTCTTGATTGCGACAGGCGGAAATCGGGGTCACGAAATCGGGGTCAGGTATTTCATTGTGCACAGCCAATGCCGTTTATTAGAAAGACCAAGAAATGTAGAGCCCAAGTCATGAACACAAACAAACCTGACCTCAAAATCGGCAAAAAAATCGCGAAAATCGGGGTCACGAAAATCGAGGTCAGGTCTTTCATTATGCACAACAAATGCCGCCTATTAGAAAGACTAGGAAATTTTGAACCCTAGCCAACCTGACCTCGGCTTCCGAAGAGAAAGGTCACCCATAAATTTGTCATTAGTAATCTAATTTGTGGGCTTCCTATTCTTCATCATGTTACGCACCATTTCAGTTGTTATTATTGTTCTCGACTTCTGTGAGATCGTTGCTGCGCTCCCTGATCAAACACAACGGACTGCGATCTTTATGGTTACCAGATTGCTAGAGAAAGAAGAGAAGGACACCCATAAATATCTTGGTTGAGAAAATGGGTGTCCTGTTTTTCTTTCAATCATTATCAACCCACCCCAGAAAAGGCATAAAAAGTCATTAAAAACAAAGACAAGAAACCACAAAAGGTCGGGGTCACAAACGACAAAAGATCAAAAATATCGGGGTCATATTTGATCCAGATCAAAATCTTGACCAAAAATTGGGGTTATATGGTATGTCCCGCTTTGAAAGAAAAATCGGGGTCAAAATCGGGTCAAATCAAGACCTGTCTTATGTCATAAATCTTGCATATGTTCAAAAAGAAAGATCTGACCCCAGCTTCCAGATGGCAAGTGTACGAAAGCTTTGAACTTTGAGATTTGCAAATGAGCATAGTATTCACCCGACAAGATCGAAATCTTTACGACGTACTCAATCAGGCAACTGAAGATGAGCTGCTGCTGTTATCCAAAATTATTGGTGAAAAATTCTCCAGTGACATTGATACCAACTGTACGGACCCTTTCAAAATTGCCCGCGAGTTGCAGCTTATGGGAGGACACTCTGCTGCTAATCTATGGCGTGGTCACGGTGTCAGCTACTGGGAGTTGGCCAAAGATGCAGCCGATAAAGTGGGTGCTGACACTGATAATGCTGAAGATATAGATGATATCGAGTGGGCACTGCTGGAAACACTGGTCGAAAAAGCCTTGGAGAAAATGAGTGCAGATGATCGACAAAGCTTCTTTGAAGAGATTGGAAAAAACGCTCCCGGCAAGGCATTCACTCTTACCGATATCCTGAAACCTGGTGTTACTGTAGGCCCTTCCATCTATTTAGCTGTCGCCAATGTCAGCATGCCCCATATCTTGCGCACATTGGGCCTTAGTGCTGCCGCAAACTTTATGGGAGGCAGGGTTGCAACAGCAGCGATTCCTGTTGTTGGCTGGGGACTGGCACTGGGCAGTGTACTCCACTCCATGGCAGGTACAGCCTATACGGTAACCATCCCCTGCAGCGCTTATGTAGGTGCAATCCGAGCCAGAATCAAAGCCGAGAAACTTGATTTATGAACCCCGATAATCTCATAATTCTGGAGCGCATGATTCCGAAAGAACTCTTATCCGGTATAGGTACGCGCTATAAGATCAGCGGTGGTACCATTCGTAATGCGCCCGGCTACCCGAACGCTGGTGCTATCGTTCGTCACTTTATCTACCCACAGGACTCCCGGGCCACAGAAAAAGTCCTTCAGGAACTGAAGACACTGGCCCAGAGCAATCAGCAGGCCTTGGGCACCATAAGTCAAAATAACGTTCTGTTGCAAGGCCTTCAGTCCATGCAGCAGGCTACCATGGTTTTACAGGGTATCAACCTGGCAGTATCGGTGGCAGGTTTTGCCATGGTGCTGAATAAACTCGACAAGATTCACCGACAACTTGAAGCAATGGATCATAAATTAGACGAAATAAAGATAACGACAGAAAATCTCAGCCAGTATCAAAAGTTGATTCAGGCAACCCGCTACCAGGCAAATTTGGAAAATCTGAGTGCGGGCCTGCGCACAAAAAACCATACAATGGTTGCCATTGCCATCGTTAACCTCCGGGAAAACCAGCAACTGTTCCAGACTATTTGCGAACAAAGCATGTCTGATCTTTTTGCTCTTTACCAAGCCCCTGCTATTTTCAGTATGCATTTTGAGGCGACCATGGCCTGTGTATTCTGCATAGCCAATGCCCATGCCCAAATGGATGAGTTTGAAGAAGCTCTCATTGTTATAGAAAGGGCAAAGGTGTGGCAGCAGACAGTCAGAGAAAATATTCTGAAGCCCGTTGAACAGAAGAACCGCGCCTTGTGGATCACTCGCTTAAAAGATGAAGAGCGCAAAACGATCAAGGCAACTCTGGATCTTCAGCGAGCACTGCCCGAAAACCTGCTCTATCTGGAGGACACTTACAGCCTTTCCCACAAGACTGGCCTTAATATCCAGCAGCTGCTTGAAAAGCAGTGGCAAGGGGAGCCGCTGGCTGTGGCTTAAAAAATCGGGGTCAGGTCAAAAAAATCGAAAATCGGGGTCATGAAGCCGGGTGTCAGGTCTTGATTCTTGAACACCCCTCCACTCCCCCCCGTTCTAGTTAATGTCAGGCAGCTCTTTAACAAGGTGCAATAATTCCTAGGTTAGCGTGATCAGCTCTTTTAGCAACTGTGGGTTGATGTCCAGATGACCTTCATACTCTGCCAGGTTTCGTTGATTATGGCATTGATCAAGCACCCGCCATTTAGCCCGGCTTAAGCCTAATGTATGCTGTAAGCACTGGAATACGAGATAACGACTTTCTGAGCGGTAACCATGCCAGCGCAATGCAGCCAGTGACAGGGCGTACGCCGCACTGTACGCCAGGGAGAATTGGCTGTCTACAGAGAGTTCGCTGATAACCGCATCCTTCAGTTTGGTTTCAGCAGCCCTCACCATGCCCGCAAATTCTTGTGTATCCGGCGGCTCCGGTTTGAGCTTGTTTATTTTCACCAGGTTATCCAGTTCTTTCATTGTCTGTCACCTGTCGTTGGTGTTGTGGTCAGCCACAGTTTGGGCTGTTTCATTACGCGCGTAATAAAACTCTGCTTCTGGTTTTTTCGTTGTTGAAACTCATCAGGGGTGAGCAGGGTTGGGTTAATGATTCGGCTCAGTTGCTGCTCTGCGGATTCGAGCCTTGCCATGATGTCACCATAACTCAGGTCGTGACCCACCAGCATAACATCAATATCACTGCGCGAGTGCTCTTCACCCTTGGCCACAGAACCATAGATAAAGGCCAGTTCACACTGCCCGAGCATAGGCTCCAAAGCAGTTTTTACTACGCCATGAATCCCGAAGGTTTTCCGGGTAATGGCTGTTAGCTCTTCAAATATAGGGTTGTCAGGGTTGGCCTGGTAGTGTTGCTGATTTCCTTGTTGATAGCTGTTTAGCAGCCCGGCTTCGGTCATTTTCTTTATTTCACGTACTACGGCCCCTTTACCGACGCCAGCCAGACGAGCGGCTTCGTTCAGGTAAAATGAGTTGTCGGGCTTGCCGTAGAACAGCGCCAGCAGTCGCTGCTGGGTTTTGGTAAACAGTACGGAGGCTATGTCAGGCAAAAGTGGTTATCCTTGATTCAGTCTCATTATGGGTACTATAGGTCTCATTTTGGGACTCATCAAGGAAAATCCTGGTCTTGATTCTTGACGCTCTCTAATCCTTTTCTGCTCTGGTGAATCTGACTCTTGATCATGCAGCTTTGCTACCACTGTCTGTTTAAGGATTACTGCCCTTTTCTCGAAAAAATTTGATGTTGCTGCAGAATAATTTCATTGAATTTTTCTGCTTTAATGGTCGCGATTTCCTGACAGATAACGCTTTGGTGTGCCGTGAATAGCTTTCCCGGGCGTGCAAAGCTCTCACGATTGAGAGTTCCCTGATTGAAGTCGCTCGCAGTAATAACAATTGCTGCAGGATCAGAGTAGGGTTTACTGGTGAATAACATCACCCTTTTTAACGCTGGCAAGCACCAGTGCCGGTCGGCGTTTGGTGGACGATAAGTCGGAGAACGCGAAGTTAATAGTGACTATTGTTCCTTTTGAAGGCATTCCCATGCTTCATCCTCATCTGGCTTATTCCAGTCTGCTGCCAGTGATGGTTCACTTAACAGCGCTTCATCATTAATGTGCTGGCGGGGTGGTTCTTCAAGTATGGTTATCAATACTTTCGATCCTGAGGGTAAGACCAGATTAGCTGGCAGTTTAAGGTTTCCCTGATTATCTACAGTGGCTTTGTAAGTCTGAAACATATCCATGCTCCCTGTGTCAACGGCTCATCAACGATAGCTTAGTTCCGTAGTGAGGGGAAGAAAATCAGGGTCATGTATGATCCGCCCCGCATTGCAAGGATTTGAGGACGATGTCGATATATTCAATCACCCTTCACCCACAACTCATAACCCACAACCCACAACCCAATATTTCCAGAGCTTCCTGATCCTGATAACGTCCGCCAGCCAGATCTCTTTCGGTTTCAGGTTGCCTCATTCATGCCATAATACGAGGAATTAGCAATAACGGTCAGGAATACCCGTTTCATGGAACACTATGACTTGTTGCTCACCCGTGTTGGTGAGTTGCTGGAGGTGGGGCGCACTCAGGCCAGGCAGCAAATTAACACAATGCTGGTCGAAACTTATTGGCATATCGGCCAGCATATTGTCGAATTTGAGCAGCAAGGCGAGCACTCAGCCCAGTATGGCAAGCAGTTGCTGGATCTTTTGTCTCAAGACTTAAAACGGCTTTACGGCAAAGGCTTCAGCCGAAGTAATATTTACCAGATGCGGCAGTTGTACCTCTGCCACCCAAAAATCCAGACGCTGTCTGGAAAGTTGGGCTGGTCTGTCTACTGCGAATTGCTGTCCATTTCTGACCCCCTGGCTCGCTCTTTTTATGAGCAGCAGTGCCTGGTTGAAAACTGGTCGGTACGTGAACTCAAGCGTCAAATTCATTCTGGACTGTTTGAGCGTTTAGCACTCAGCACAGATAAAAAAGGGGTTTTGGCGCCGGGTCATCAACCTGGGACAGCAGCGGAACTGGTGAAAGATCCTTACGTTTTTGAGTTCCTCAACTTGCCCGAGCGCAAGCAATATAGCGAGAAGCAGCTTGAAAATCAGCTTATTGATAAGTTGGCGCAGTTTCTCCTGGAGTTGGGCAAAGGGTTCGCGTTTATTGCCCAGCAATATCGGGTGACGCTGAACAACACCCATTACTATGTTGATTTATTGTTTTATCACCGAATTTTGAAGTGTTTTGTGCTGATTGATCTGAAGCTCGGCAAGGTAAGCCATCAGGATATCGGGCAGATGAATTTGTATCTCAACTATTTCAAAAAAGAGGAAAACACTGTGGGGGACCATGAGCCTATCGGCATTGTTCTTGTGGCAGACAAAGATGAAATACTGGTTGAGTATGCCACAGGTTCAATTTCCAACCAGATTTTTGTCTCCCGCTATAAAACTCACTTGCCCAATCGCAAGGAGTTAGCTCGTGAGCTGGCTTTGTTGTTAGAAGACAAGGGTTGAATGTTGTGGGTTGTGAGGGAATTGGACTCTTAACTCGGGGGGAGAGAAAAAGAGAGAGCTGGGCGTCAGGTCTTGATACTTGAACGCCCCTCCCCCGTTCTTTTTAGTTAATAGGGGGAAAAGGACACCCACTCTTTATCTACCAATCCAGGGTGCGCTGATATACTCTTAACCCTGCTCTGATCAAGCTCTTTAATCCAATTATTACGTCAATTGTCGTTTTTATTGGCAGGGATGAGGCCGGTAACGGCTTCTTACGCTCCAATCGTGCATAACCAATGCGGTTATTTGTTTGATGGCAAAAAAGTGCGAAACACCTTACGTTTTTGGGTAATGATCAATAATGCTCTGAACCTTTTCTAATTTAATATCAGACTGGTCAGGTTTACTATAAATGGTTACCAAGATCGTTTCCGCTTTGGTTTGCAGGTAGTAAATTACCCGATAACCACCACTTTTCCCACGACCGGCATCACGGTTTCTTACTCTGACTTTGTATAAAATCGATCCTGTAACCTGAAGCCGGTCACCCGGTGTCCCACCCGCCGCAAGTTCAGTTAATAGCGGTTCCAGGTCTTCACGCAGGTGGTGATACTTTTTTAACAGTTTGCTTAATGACCGTTTGAATTCGGGCGTATAGTAGAGTTTTATCAATGCTCCAACCCTTTCCACAAGTCATCCAGTGGTTTGTAGTCACCGTCACAAACCTCCTTCCATCCTTGTTCAAAGGAGCATTCTGCACTGTCCAAGGCAACACTTTTGCGGAAGCTGTGGACAATGGTTAGCAGGGCAGGAAGGTGCTCACCGGGTATTTTTTCGATTTCCTGCTTCAGCATGTCCTGCATTTTCGTCTCAACATTTTTCATGTAGAGCTACCTCAGAGAGGGGTATTTTGATTTTTTCATTATTACGGGTTGATGGCTTTTGAACAAGGTTTCAGGTGATAAAACAGAAAAATCGGGGTCAAGTCTTCATTCTTGAAGGGTGTAGTTCCCTTGGAACGACGCTTTGGCCAAGAAAATCAGGAGGTTGAGCCACAAGAAGGTAGGAAAAGGAGGCCATTTTATGGTGTTATAGAGTCGCCAAACAAATAACGCCGAAAAACAGCCTTCTGTGCACGAATCTTACGCTAACATCTCTAACTTTTCATTCTTCTCGCGTGCCCAGAAACAACTGGACGCCATGATCAGCAAACTTGAATCTATCGGGATTCAAGAACACGGCGTCACGGAAGAGTATATCAATAGTGCCGGTGCTGAGCTGCTACGATCGCTGCTGCAAGGCCATCTCGACAAACTGGCTCACGATGAGAACCGGTTTGCCTCAGTTTCTAACGCTGATGACCTTCCAAGAAATCATGTTCGTCAAGGTACAACCCCGGACTCTGGTCAGCCTGTTCGGACCAGTCACAGTCACTCGATTGGGTTATAGCCAACGACACGCCAGCAGCCT
>JAQFVO010000177.1 GCA_027942505.1 Endozoicomonas sp.
ACATCTGAAACATATGGCGCACCATATGAGGCTCAAAGAACGTGTGCACGAAAGCATGTCCCCCTTTAGATTGTTGAACTTGGCATGAGGGGCTGTTTCTGCTGTGCAGGCGCGTAGTTGTGTCAGAGTACAGTCTTTTACTTTGTCTTCTATTTGAGCGCTCATTCCAGGCCAATAAAGCGCTTCCCTGGCCCTCTGTTTGCACTTCACAATTCCATGGTGTGTTCCGTGTATTAAGGCGAGCATGGCTGGTCTCATGGACGGGAGTATTCTTTGCCGTTTCCTTCAGGTTATGTTTGACCACACTTACCTCAACCCAGGCATCGGCACTGTCTTCTGTACCACCGATAGCAGTCGGTGTAATGGTAAAACCACCCCAATGGTCAGTGAAACTGTTGCCCACGGTTAATGTGGCATCCCTGAAATCACTTATAAACGACTTTGGATTAGTAGTATTACGTGATCCCGGGGTCATATCGAGTAAATAGCAGGTTTTTTTCCACTCTCGTGCTCTCTTTCCAACCTGGGCGTAACCGTCAAGATTAATCAGAATGCCCTGTCTGGTATTATTCGCCTCGGGACCAGTGGTCCGATACTCTACCCAGTACGTGTAATCGCCGTTACCTGACTTAAGGCGCAGGCCTACGGGGCCATTTGATTTATCACCGTGATCAAAGGCATAGATGCGGTGGTTGCCAGTCGTTGTCACCAGCGGGACATCGGTCTCCAGGTTAAGCCAGCCGAAAAAACTTTTGTGAGGCAATGTCATTTCGCCCGGGGTGGTTGTCATGGCATCTGCACCCATCAGGCTGTAGCTGTTGCCGTAACTGATCAGGTATTCATCACGAGCTTTATAACAAGCCGGATTTCGCGGGCAGTTGTACCAGGAGTCATTATCCGGCATGTTTTTTATAATTTCGCCTCCCCCCTCAATGCCGTTGGCGTGACTCAGGCCCAGGGCGTGTCCCAGTTCATGGGCAATAACCCCCATTTGGTTGTAGCCGTTGTTATCAAACAGCATTATTCCCTGTGCACCACCGTATGGGCTGTGATCGCCAAAAGCCGGTACCGCGCAGGC
>JAQFVO010000194.1 GCA_027942505.1 Endozoicomonas sp.
CGCCTGCGACAGCTTACTCACGGCAATAACCGTCAAGCCTGGTATCGGCTTTCGAGGCTGATTAGCTGCCGGTACAATAGCCCGGCTAAAACCGTGTTTGGCTGCCTCAATCAGCCGCTCCTGACCGTAGGCCACCGGGCGGATTTCACCAGCCAGCCCGACCTCGCCAAAGGCCACCAGGTCCTGGGGCAGGGGAGTATCACGCAGACTGGAGACGACGGTCAGCAAACTGGCCAGGTCAGCACTGGTTTCGGTGATTTTGACACCGCCTACCACGTTGAGAAAAACGTCCTGGTCACTGGTGAAAATACCACCGTGGCGGGTAAGAATGGCCAGCAGCATGGCCAGGCGGTTTTGTTCCACGCCCACCGTTACACGTCGGGGGTTACCTAGTTGCGACTCTACTACCAGCCCCTGAATCTCGATCAACAGTGGGCGGGTACCTTCCCACAGCACCGAAATAATACTGCCGGAAGTGGGTTCCTGGGTGCGCGAGAGAAAAATTGCCGATGGGTTTTTCACCTCTTTCATGCCGGTTTCGGTCATGGCAAAAATGCCCAGCTCATTGACCTGGCCAAAGCGGTTTTTGGTGGCGCGCATCATGCGAAAGCGTGAGTCGTCGGTGTTGCCGAGCATGATCTGGGTATCAATGATGTGCGACAGGGTCATGGGGCCAGCCAGAGAGTTGTCTTTGGTGACATGGCCAACAATCAGCAAGACGGTGCCGCTGCGTTTGGCAAAGCGAGTCAGGAATGCGGCCGACTCTTTCACCTGGGCAACACCGCCCGGTACAGAATCCACCCCATTCATGTACATCACCTGAATGGAGTCGATAACGATAATCCCCGGCTTTTCCTGCTCGGCCACGGCAACCACATTTTCAGCGGAGGTTTCTGCCAGCATTTTCAGCCGGTCCGTGGGCAGACCAAGACGCTGGGCGCGGGCCGCAATCTGCTGCAGCGACTCTTCACCGGAGACGTACAGAGCGTTCATGGACTGGGCTACATGGCATAGCACTTGCAGCAAAATGGTGCTTTTGCCGGCACCGGGGTGACCGCCGATCAGTACGGCACTTCCGGGCACAAAACCGCCGCCAAGTACCCGGTCGAATTCGGCCATGCCGCTGGTAAAACGGGGCGCTTCCTGCACATCCACTTCATTCAGGGTTTTCAGGCCATCAAGCGCCCCGGCAAAACCGGCTTTGTTGCCAGCACCGATGGACGGTGAGGCAGCCGGGCCGAGGTTGACCTCTTTGTAGGTGTTCCACGCTTTACAGTCAGGGCACTGGCCCTGCCATTTTGCTGCTTCGCTGCCGCACTCGGTGCATACATACGCTTTGCGGGATTTTATTTTTGCCATGAACGATCCAAAAAATTGCAGTCTATACGGTAACGAGGGGCAGTTGAACAAAACTGTGGGATAATTTCATTTATTGAAGTTGGGTGCACCTCCGAAGTCCGGAATATGCTTTTTGCGACAGTCTCGAAGGTGGGGATGACTGACGGTGATTAGACCTTTTCCATGATCCTTCAACGTTTAAGAATTGGTGTAAAGGTTGTCAAGGCTTGTATTTCCTGAGTTGTGAAAGCTATTTAAGGATGATTCCTAAGGAACATTTTTCAGGTTACTGATGCCCGTTTGCAGAACATCTTCAATACACTCTTTTGTTAAGCAACCGAACCTGATCAATCCTGTAATAAGTCTGGTAATGGGTTGTCTATTGTATCCACAAATATCAAGAGCTAACTCAAGTGAGTCTTTACTGTGCAGCGGACCTTCACCCAAATCAAGATCAAGCCCAAGAATACCCTCATCACACTTGAAGGCACAATACAGGCTAACCGGATCTTTCTTATCACGTAATAGTCTGTAGTAAATTTTGCCAAAGAGGCCTGCATTCCTGACTGATACCTTATGGCCATCATTTTCATACACCGCCAATTCCCAGGTTAACCATGCCGGATCATCCACAGATGTTGGGTTGTTGTCAGGATTTACGGGCATGGTGGCAAGAACGTTGACGCCACAAGAGTGTTCCTGATTCAATACTGAAATAAATTCGCACAAGGGCTGTTTGCCATCGGTCTGCTCTTCCAGAGACAACAGCCCCTTGGCCAGATCATCGGCAGGGCGAACCAGCTTGTCAAGAGATGGATCCTGATAATCGGGAGAGGTAGCGGAAGCTCTACAGTCGGTGCGGGTCCCCGGAACGTATTGGTCATATAGCCGGTTAATAAACTGGGCATCCAACAAGCCTGCTTTGAT
>JAQFVO010000227.1 GCA_027942505.1 Endozoicomonas sp.
TTTGCCATGGCGCGGATTATAGGGGCAGCTAAAGGGAAAGTCACCCATTCTGCGTCATTCGGGCGGGTTTTCACAAGTGTGTTGAAGTCGTTCGTGGGTAGAAGTGGTGACAACGTTCAAAGTTGTACTATGGGTCAGCTAAGTTAATGCGGTTTTTATTTACACGAGTGGAATAGGGTGTCGCAAAAGGCTCTGAAAAGAAGGGAGCCACGAAGAGCATAAAGAAGAGCTTTTCTTTTCCTTAGTGGCCTTCGCGTTCTTCGTGGTTCAAGGCTTTTATGCTTTTAAGGTGAAAGACACTCGGCAGTACGCTGTAAAAAAAGTCCGACAGGAAGAATGATTAAAAAAACACCCTCGCGGCCAGCTGTGGCAGTAAGTAAGGTGAAAAGATCATAAAAACAATCGTTGCCACAAAAAACACCAGCAGAGCGTAGTCTCTGCGCGCCGGACTGCAGTAGTAGTCTTTCTGCTGGTCAATAAAGGCGATTTGTTGTGCCGAGAGGCTGCCAACGTATTGGCTTGCTGTATATCCCACCAGTAAAAACACCCCGGTGCCAAACAGTGCAAACCAGGGCCACGCAACACCCATGTAGTCGATGCAAACAATACTGATCATGCTGGCCATACTCGCTATCAATGCACCAGCTTCATTGGCCGTTCTGGATAACATGCCCAACAGGAATGAGCCCAACCTGACGCCGACAAATATGGCCGCCAGGCTGGCAACACTTTTGAGCACGGATTCATTGGAAATGGCCAGAATCGAGGGAAAGATAATCAATATTGAGCAGAGCAGGCTTAGTCGGCGCGCTACCCGCTCATAGTGGCTTTTCTGCTCGTTTTTGCGCATAAACCGTTTGTAGATATCAAACGTCATCACCGTGGACATGGAGTTATAGGCTGAGTCCAGCGATGACATGGCGGCAGCCATTAACGATGAGATCACCAGGCCAATCACCACCGGGTTGGTATGGTTAAAAACAAAGTTCAGTATGATCTCATTGCTATTGGTAAACGCTCGGCCATCATAAAAACAGAACAGCAAAATGCCAATCAGGGCAAAAAACAGATAGATAAAAAAGGAGCCATAGCCGCAGATCAGCATGGCTTTTTGGGCCTGTTCAACAGACCGCGCGGCCAGGGTGCGCTGAATGATGAGCTGGTTGGTAGCAAACACACTCAGGTGCAAAAAGGACATGGCGACCAAACCGGACCAGACAGTGGTGTCGTCCTGAAAGGAGATGTTCGTGTTTATGGCAATGAATTTTTCCGGATAAGCACTCAATGTGGCAATGTCATGGATGTTATTGATCAGTGTAACAAAAACAGCCACCGCACCGGCAATTAACACCAGCGATTGCAAGACGTCGGTCCAGATAACAGTGGTAATGCCACCGCAATAGCTGTAGGCGGCAGTGAACAAACTGGTGATGACAATGGCCTGCACAATAGTCAGTGGCAGAATATTTACCAGAATCAAAGCGATGGTATAAAGAACAATGCCGGAGGAAAGGCACTGGATAAACAAGAAAGCAATGGCATTGGTCGTCCTGATCAGCACACCAAAACGTAGTTCAAGGTATTCGTAAATAGACGACAAACCAAGTTTGTAAAAGATCGGGATGAAAAAGACAATAGTAAAAAAGATGACGATGGGGTAATTCAGGTGTAGCTGTATAACCTCAAGTCCATCGCTGTAGACCCATCCGGGCATACCAATAAAGGTCATGGCGCTGACGTAAGTCGCCAAGGCTGACATACCTGTGGGTATCCAGCCAAATTGTCGATTACCAGTGGAGAAGTCGCCGCAGTTTTTTTTATTGCTGTTAATTTTCAGGCTAATGAGAACCGTGGCAATAATATATCCCACAATAATCACAGCACTGGTTGTTGAGATCATATTTTATTATTCCCGGTGAACAGCGTAATGATCATGTCTTCCGGTAGCCATTGAGATGGGTGCTTATCGTATCTGCTTTAATGATCACCGACATTGGCGTAAGTCAAAAAAAATAGTGTTTACACTCTTTGTGCACGGATTTTTAAAAATTTTTTCTTTTGTTGATCCTGATCAAGAAAAACCGGTGGGAAAATTTTGTAGTGTGTTCGTGTTTTTGATGGTGGTTACTTTCTTTGAGTCATCAAAAAATGGGTAAAAAAACAAATAGCTTAATATTTGAGTCATTCTGACACTCCCCGCCTTTTCAAGCGAGGGTTCTTGATCGCTCAAGAACGATTCTGTTTCACAGTTCGTTGCCCGGAGAACAGCTTGGTTATCGCATAAAAGTTCCCATAACGAGAACTTCTACGGTGACGAACCAACCCAAGCTCTCTAGGTCTCACACGAACTCCGCAGACTTAACATCCCGTCTGCCCGACGGTAGGTCTACAAGAGACAGATTCAGTGTAGTGGATAAAACAAGGAATGCTAACACATTCCCGCTTTATATCCCCGTCTGATTAGGCGAGGCTTTACGGCGAAGTGGGTAAATAATTCTATTTGCTAACGTGAGACTGAAATAGTTATGAGCGTAAAAGAAAAAAAGAATACTGAGACGCCCGAGTACAAAATCGAAAAAAAACAGATGCCTGACCCTCTGGTTTTTTTTGGCGATACCTCAGAAGTAACTCCGGTTTATCACCACGACCATAATGAGCTTGATGCAGCCACTGCACCACGGCAGCAGATGACCGGGTTCGAGGAAAAATACCGGGATTTTGTTGACTTCATCCTGCGCATTACCCACGAAATCTGGGAAGAAAAGGGCATCGGGGTCATTTATGAAACCTACCATAATGACTGTGTCATGCACTTTGGCACCACCCATTCCAAGGGCCTGAATCCGGTTATTTCCGGTACCTTACAGGCACTGCACGCCTTTCCGGATCGACGATTGATTGCTGAAAATGTCGTCTGGTCCCACGACAGCGACGATACCTACTACTCATCACACCGCATCCATTCCACCGCCACCAACCTTGGCGACAGCAGTTTTGGCCCGGCCACCGGTAAATCTCTGCAATTTCGCACTGTCGCTGATTGTAAGTGCTACAAAAACCGCATTGTTGAAGAGTGGCTGGTGCGCGATAACCTGCACATTGTCAAACAGATGGGGCTAGATCCGCTTCATGTAGCCAGAAAGCTGGCCAGTGCAACAATTAAAAATCCCACCTTCGGTCTGCCTGAGAATCGCGATGGGCAGTTTTTACCGGAGATTTACCAGGCGAAAAACAACCAGTGGAACATTGGTGATTTTATCCAGGAAAAAATGAGCGTGACATGGGGTGCTCGTTATTTCAATAAGGTGAAAAATTACTATACGCCCAATGCCGTTTTACACACAGTCTGTAACCAGGAACTGACCGGCTACCACTCCATTCGTGGTTGGCTGACCAGCTTCTTTGCCTCATTCCCCAATGCCCGTGTGCAGTTGGAGCGGGTCACCTGTAACCAGATGGGTGGTGCCAGAGATTACGACGTCTCCGTGCGCTGGCGTGTGGCTGGCATGCATGAGGGTATCGGCTTCTTTGGTCAGCCGTCCGGGGCTTTGGCGGAGATCCTTGGCATTACTCAGTACAAGGTGCGCGATGGTCTGATCCAGGAAGAGTGGCTGACTTTCGACGGCATCGATGTGCTGCGCCAGATCGAAGAACACAAGCTGCGCATGGCGGCTGCTACTGAGACTGAGTAATCCCTGCGCCGTGGCCCACACCGGGCCACGGATCAACAACACATGGCTGTGAACCCCGCTTATGTCCAACGTTAATGACAACGCCATCGAGCTGGGCGCTGATTTAAGCGCTACCCGGCGTGTAATGGCTTACCTGGCAATTCTGCTGGTTTACCTGTTTTATTGTTACAACTTCTACATACTCACCGTGCTCGGGCCGTTTATGACGACCCAGCTGGCTTTTACCAAGGCCAACTTTGCCCTGCTGTTTTCCCTGATGTCCTTTGGCACGCTGTTTGGCACTATTCTGGCCGGTAAGATTGCCATGCGCTGGGGGCGGAAAAATGCCCTGATGCTGCTCGGTGGCGGCTTCTCCATCTTTACTTTTGGCCATATTCTCTCGCCTGAGTCATTTATGGCCTGGGCAGTGTTGCGTTTTCTCAACGGGATCTGTCTTGGCGGTATTTTCGGTACGGCTGTCTCTTTAATCGTTGGACTGTTTCCACAAAAATACCGTGGTCGCTTAACCAGTTTTGCCTCCTGTCTGTTTGCCATTGCCGGGGTTATTGCCGGCAAAATCACCGAGTTTTACCTGGACAGTGACTGGACCATGATTCTCTGGTGGGGCATTGTCCCGACCCTGGTGGGAATTGTGCTGGTGTGTTTCCTGGTGCCTTCGGATATGCACATTGTCCGAGCCAACCGGAGAAAGGCCCACGATGAGGATAATGAAAAACTGGGTTACATGGGCATGTTGCAGGGCAAGTATCTGTGGATTGGCTTACTGGCAGTCTTTCTTTCGGGTATGAACTTTTCGGGATTTTCCGGCTTTACTCAATTTGTGCCCATCTATCTGCAAGAGGGGCTGGGCATGAGTACCGTGGAGTGGTCGCGAATGGTTCAGATTCAGAATATTGGCCATTTTATCGGGTTTAATATCTGGGGTTTGATCGGTGACAGATATGGCCGGAAAAAGAATATTCTCGGTATGTTGCTCTGTGCCCTGATCATTCCGATCTATATGGGCTTATCCATCGATTATCTCTTCCTGTTGTTTTCCATGTCACTGTTATATGGTCTGGGTTTGGGCTACTCCGGTGTCTGGGGTGCCTATTACACCGAGCTGTTCCCGGCAAAGTACCGGGCGCTGTCATCTGGCTTCTGTTTCAATATGGGACGGATTATCTCCATGGTAACGGTGTTTGGTATTGGCATGATTGCTGACCACCTCGGTATGCGTATTGGCCTTCTGATTCCGTCGATATTCTTTGTGCTTGGCTGCGTGGCGTGGATGCTACTGCCGGAAACGCTGACCAATGTGGAGAAGGTTAAGGAGGCGTTGCAGAACAAGGTGGCATAGTCATGCTGTTGCAGTTCTCAGTGGCGGCTGTCACAAAAAGCACAAGAGCCTTGAACCACAAAGGCACCAAGGCACAAAGGAAGCATTTTTTGTTTGCCAGGCATTGCTCAGGCAAGCGCAGAATAAACTTTGTGTCTTTGTGCTTCCCCTCTTTTCAGGGCCTTCGTGAGGATGACGGTTCGGGGGGGCGACCTCACAAAATCCAGTCATCACGCTGCCGACACTGGCAGGCAGTGGGCGTCCATCAGGCCCTGCCCGGGCGTCTTACGTGTTAATGATCCCCCTCACTCTATCCAAGGCCCGGTTCAGTGGTTAGAATCGTGCACTTATTTTCTCTCGCTCATCTGTTTTGGAAACCTCATGGAGAATCTCGATAATACGCTTGATACGCTGGTGGCCGAAGCCCTCAATGCCGTTGCTGTCGTTGCCGATGCGCCGGCGCTGGACGAGATTCGGGTCCGCTTTCTCGGTAAAAAAGGTGAGCTGACCGCTTTGCTCAAGTCGCTTGGCCAACTGTCGGCCGAGGAGCGCCCGAAAGCAGGCGAGCTGATTAACAAAGGCAAACAGCAGGTTCAGGACGCCATCAATCAGAAAAAGGCGCTGCTCGATCAGCAGGCGCTCGATGCTCGGCTGGCCAGTGAATCCATTGATGTCACCCTGTCTGGCCGTGGTCAGGACCTGGGTACGGTGCATCCGATCACGCGCACCATGGAGCGCATCAGCGACTACTTTGGTCGTATCGGTTTTACCGTCGAGCAGGGGCCGGAAATCGAAGATGATTACCACAACTTTGAGGCGCTGAACATTCCCGGTCACCATCCGGCCCGGGCCATGCATGATACGTTCTATTTTGACCAGTCCACGGTGCTCAGAACGCACACATCGCCGGTGCAGGTACGTACCATGGAGCGTTTTGTGCGCAACAACGACAATCCGCCCATCGCTATCGTCTGCCCTGGCAAGGTGTACCGTTGTGATTCTGACCAGACTCATAGCCCGATGTTTCACCAGGTGGAAGGTCTGTATGTGGCAGAGCAGGTCAGCTTTGCTGATCTGAAAAGCGTCTTGGTGGACTTTCTGCGGGTATTTTTTGAACGGGACGATTTACAGGTGCGCTTCCGTCCTTCCTACTTCCCGTTCACCGAGCCGTCAGCGGAGGTGGATATTGAGTGGGGGCGCAATGACGATGGTTCCATCAAGTGGCTGGAGGTGCTCGGCTGCGGCATGGTGCACCCACAAGTATTCCGCCACTGCGGCATTGACCCTGACCGATATACTGGCTTTGCCTTTGGCATGGGCGTTGAGCGCTTTGCCATGCTGCGCTACGGCGTGAATGACCTGCGCCAGTTCTTTGAGAATGACCTGCGCTTCCTTGACCAGTTCCGTTGAGATGGGATTTCAGTGAGATAAGTGCAATTAAGAACAGCAGGATTGAGTAAAGAACATGAAATTCAGTGAAAAGTGGTTGCGCCAGTGGGTCCATATTGATGCCAGTACCCAGCAGCTGGTGGATAAAATTACCATGGCCGGTCTGGAGGTCGACAGCGTTGAGCCAGTAGCCGGCGCGTTTACCGGCGTTGTCGTGGCCGAAATTGTTGCCTGCGAACAGCATCCGAACGCCGATAAACTGCGGGTTACCCAGGTCAGCACCGGGCAGGAGACGTTCCAGGTGGTATGCGGTGCACCCAATGCCCGAGTTGGTATCAAGGTACCTTTTGCCACCGTTGGAGCCGTGTTGCCGGGTAACTTCAAAATCAAAAAAGCCAAATTGCGCGGTGTGGAGTCATGCGGCATGCTCTGTGCTGAGCAGGAGCTGGGTATATCCGATGCCGCAGATGGCTTGATGGAGCTGGCGCTGGATGCCCTGGTGGGTGAGGATATCCGTGACTACCTGTCATTGGATGACAAGATAATTGATGTGGACCTGACGCCCAACCGGGGTGATTGTCTGAGTATGGCCGGCCTGGCCCGGGAAGTCAGTGCCAACTTTCTGGCAGATGTTATTGAGCACCCGGTGGCTGAGGTGGCGCCGGTTATTAACGACACCTTTAAGGTATTTATTGATGCGCCAGCAGGCTGCCCGCGCTACGTCGGTCGGGTAATTCGTAATGTTGATGTCACTCGTCCGGCGCCACTGTGGCTGACTGAGCGTCTGCGACGCTCCGGCATTCGCTCCATTGACCCTGTGGTGGATGTGACCAACTACGTCATGCTGGAACTGGGTCAGCCCATGCACGGCTTTGATCTGGACACTCTGGCGGGCTCAATTCATGTGCGGATGGCCAAGCCGGCAGAGACATTAACGCTGCTTGATGGTCAAACTGTCACATTAAACGACAATACGCTGGTGATTGCCGATGAGCACAAAGCACTGGCTATTGCCGGAGTAATGGGTGGTGAAGGTTCAGGTGTCAGCGCCACAACCCGCAACGTCTTCCTGGAAAGTGCTTTCTTTGATCCGATCACTGTTGCCGGTAAAGCACGCAGTTACGGTTTACACACTGACTCCTCCCACCGCTTTGAACGTGGCGTGGATCACCAGTTGCAGAAAAAAGCTGTGGAGCGTGCCACGGCACTGATTCTTGATATCTGCGGTGGTGAGCCAGGCCCGGTATCGGAAGTGGCCAGCGAGACTCATCTGCCGGCTCAGCGTGAGGTGATGCTGCGTAGTGACAAAGTGACTGCGCTGCTTGGTATGGCCATCGATAATCACCATATCGAGGCGCTGCTCACCCGATTGGGTCTTGATTTAAACGCACAGGGTGAAGGTTGCTGGTTGGTGAGTGTACCAAGCTGGCGCTTTGATATCGCCATCGAAGAAGATCTAGTAGAAGAACTTGGTCGTATTTATGGCTACGACAACCTGCCACAAAATACCCCTTCTGCACTACTGAAAATGCAGCAGGTTGATGAAGCACGAGTAACAGAATCAGATATTCGTCGTGTATTGACTGCCCGTGGTTATCAGGAAGCAATCTGCTTCAGCTTCTACGACCCGCAGCTGCACAGACAGTTTGATCCGGTACGCGAACATGTTGCTCTCTCTAATCCTATTGCCAGTGATCTGTCGGTCATGCGCACGTCGCTGCTGCCGGGTTTGGTGAAAACGGCACAATATAACCTGAATCGTCAGCAGAGCCGGGTGCGTCTGTTTGAGACCGGTCTGACCTTCATCAAAGAGGGTGGTCAGCTGAAGCAGGAGTCCATGCTGGCCGCGTTGATCACTGGCAGCCGTCAACCTGAAAGCTGGCTGGGTAAAGCTGAGCCGGTGGATTTCTTCGACCTGAAAGGCGACTTTGCCGCTGTCTTTGCCCTTGGTCAGTGTGCCGATGAGTTTGTTTTCGTCAAAGGTGAGCACCCAGCCATGCATCCTGGCCAGTGCGCCCGGATCACTCGTGCTGGTGAGGTGGTCGGCCATATGGGAGCGCTTCATCCGTCCCTGGCTAAGGCGCTGGATGTACCTGCGGCGCTGTTCCTGGTTGAGTTACATCTCAGTGCAGTGATCGCTGGCGAAGTTACGGCTTTCACCTCACTGTCGAAGTATCCGGAAGTGCGTCGCGACCTGGCCCTGGTGGTGGCCGATTCGGTCACCGCCGGTGAGGTGGAGCACACCATCGCCAGCGTTGCCGGGGAATTGCTGCGCCACGTCAATACTTTTGATGTTTATGCTGGTAAGGGGATTGGCGAAGGTCGCAAGAGTCTTGCTATGAGCTTGACCTTACAGCATCCTTCCCGCACTCTAAGGGATGACGAAGTTAATGAGCTGGTTGATCGTGTAGTGTCTCGTTTGCAGCAAGATTTTGCCGCCTGTTTGCGACACTGACTATCCATCAACGGCCGTAGCGCAAATAAAAAATAGCATGGTAATAGCCTGTAGTTTTTAACTACGGGCCTATCCAGTCAATGCCGGCAACCTCGAGCCCGCTATTGCCATGGGAAAACAAGAAAGGGGAGTGCTTCATGGGAGCCCTGACGAAAGCCGACCTGGCTGAGCAGTTGAATGAGGAGCTTGGCCTTAACAAGCGTGAAGCCAAGGAGTTGGTTGAGCTGTTTTTTGAGGAAATTCGCCTCTCTCTCGAAAAAAATCAACCGGTGAAGTTATCAGGATTTGGCAATTTTGATTTACGGGACAAGCGTCAACGTCCCGGCCGGAATCCTAAAACCGGTGAGGAAATCCCGATATCTCCCCGACGTGTAGTGACCTTCAAACCCGGACAAAAACTGAAAACCAGGGTGGAAGCCTATGCAGGACACGGAACTCAGGACGAGTAATCTGCCAGCAATTCCTGGCAAGCGCTATTTCACCATCGGCGAGGTGAGCCAGCTGTGTATGGTCAAGACCCACGTGCTGCGTTACTGGGAACAGGAGTTTACTCAGCTCTCGCCGGTGCGCCGTGGTAAGCGGCGCTACTACCGCCAGGAAGATGTGCACCTCGTGCGAGAGATTCGCCATCTTCTGTACGAACAGCGATTTACCATTGATGGGGCTCGCAGCAAGCTCAAACGTTCGGTTAACCAGGCAAAACCCTCCAAGCCACCAGATGGAGAGTTAGAACAGATCGTTGCACAATTGCAGCAAGTGATCGAGCTGCTTGAGGATGATGCCTGACTGGCTCTACATCTTTGTCCGTAGAAAAGTGATGATTTTTTCAACGGCGGC
Source organism: Endozoicomonas sp. (assembly GCA_027942505.1). Lineage (GTDB taxonomy): Bacteria > Pseudomonadota > Gammaproteobacteria > Pseudomonadales > Endozoicomonadaceae > Endozoicomonas. The sequence continues at coordinate 9,692 of JAQFVO010000227.1, forward strand.
CCGGCTCTCTAACTACCATAAATTACAGGATGCCAGCTGCCGCCTCAAAAACCAAACCCATCTCTGCTTTGGCGGGAAGCGGGCAGCGTTGAATCACCGACGCTTGCCAAGGCTGCTCTTCTTCTCTTCCGGCGCGTTGAACATCAGGTACAGCTCCATCAATACTTCCGGAATCTGGCTGCACATGTCTTCTGTCAGCCTGTCGTCTTTGAGCATCTCCTGAAACTCCGGCTCATCATCGAACAGTCCTGATGCCAGCATCACTGGCAGCAGCAGTTCACAGACCTCCTGCTCATCAGCAACAAACCAGTCCTGTTCATTAATGAAATGCGCCACCATGAAGCCGGTACACCAGCTTGCCAGGGCATCATCGTCGTGGTCTTCAAGCTCTGCCTCGCATGAGAGAGTAAAGCCTTCATCTTCGTCATTAAAGCCGCGGTCAATGGTGGACTGCATGTGGGCAATCAGCTGGTTCAGTTCCCGGGCTGTAGCATCGGGGAGGGTGACCGCGCCATCAAAAATATGTTCGTTGCGTTCCTGCTCTGTCAGTTCAGCCGGTCGGATGGTCAGTGCTGTCAGAAAGCCGTGGAGTCCATGGTAATCGAGTGTGCCGTCATTTTGCTCAGCAAATGGCCGGAGCAGTGCTGTTACAGAAGCGCGGGTGTTGGACATGAGGGATTCCTGCAAGTATGAGCCGCGATTTTACTCTGCCTTGAATGCAGTTTAAAGCGCTGCATGTTGCCCGGCACCTGAAAAAAAGTAGCACCATTGTGTTGATGTTTGGCAGGAACTAATTAATCGACTTGTGGCCGAACAGCCGGTTTATTGATTCGTTAAATTGAAATAAATCAATTGACGTTAGATTTCCGGCATAAAAGCATCTTGTATACAGTAGTCAGTATTATTATTCTTGGGCACACCACTGCCACTTCATATGCCTGTTTATCGATGTCCGACGCTGCCCTGGCAATTTTAAAAAACACCTTCGGTTACTCCTCTTTTCGCGGCTTTCAAGGCGAGGTGGTTGCTGAAATTGCTGCCGGTCGCGATGCACTGGTGCTGATGCCTACTGGCGGTGGCAAGTCCTTGTGTTATCAGGTTCCGGCACTGCTTCGTGGTGGTACGGCAATTGTCGTATCACCACTGATCGCCCTGATGGAAGACCAGGTCAATAGCCTCAGGCAGCTCGGCATCAGGGCCGATAGTCTGCACTCGGCCATGACCGAACAAGAGCGTGACCAGGTTGAGTGGGACCTGCTGCAAGGTAACCTTGACCTGTTGTATGTGGCACCTGAACGGCTGCTGACTGAATCCATGCAGCGGTTGCTGGCTCATATTCGTATTGCACTGTTTGCCATCGATGAGGCTCACTGTGTGTCCCATTGGGGGCATGATTTTCGTCCTGAATACCTGCTGCTGTCGCGACTGCCGGGCGTTTTTCCCGAGGTGCCCAGGATTGCCCTGACCGCAACTGCTGACCCGCGTACCCGCCATGAGATCGTGACCCGGCTTGAATTGTCTTCGGCGCGGGTATTTATCGACAGCTTTAACCGCCCCAATATCTTCTACCGCATCAGTCAGAAGCGTCAGGGGAAACAACAGCTGTTGAATTTTCTTGATAAAGAGCACGCGGATGATTCGGGCATTGTCTACTGCCTGTCGCGCAAAAAAGTGGAACAGACAGCACAATGGCTGTGCCAGGCAGGACGCAAGGCACTGCCTTACCATGCTGGTCTTGCGCCGGATGAACGACGAGCCAATCAGCACCGTTTTATCAGCGAAGAGGGCGTCATCATTGTCGCCACCATCGCCTTTGGTATGGGGATTGATAAACCGGATGTGCGCTTTGTCGCCCATCTGGACCTGCCCCGCAGTATTGAAGCTTATTACCAGGAGACAGGTCGTGCCGGCAGGGATGGTCTGCCAGCAACGGCCTGGATGGTTTATGGCTTGCAGGATATTGTCCTGCTCAAGCAGTTGCAGGCCCGATCAGTGGCCAGCACGCAGATGCGCCAGATGGAACGGCAAAAACTGGACGCCATGCTGGCGCTATGCGAACAGACCCAATGCAGACGTCAGTCGTTGCTTGGTTACTTTGCTGAACAACTGGCCCAGCCCTGTGGTTATTGTGATCTTTGCCTGGAACCGGCCACCGTTTGGGACGGCACCGACGCAGCACGTAAAGCCCTGTCGTGCATCTATCGCAGCAGGCAGAGTTTTGGTGTGTCTCATCTGGTGGATATTTTGCTGGGCAAACGTAATGAAAAAACCCGCCGCTTTGGCCATGACCGTTTAAGTACCTTCGGTATTGGTAAAGATCTGGATCAAACCGTCTGGCGTTCGGTCTATCGTCAACTGCTGGCCAGGGGTTACGTCAATGTCAACCACCAGGGTGCCCTGGAGCTTAACGAAAAATGTCGTCCATTACTGAAGGGGTTGGAAACCATTCAGTTGCGCCGTGACCGTTATGAGCCTTCTGCACGGTATGAACTGGAGTATCGTGAAGTGGGTCGGGTAGTGGTGACGGGTGAAGATCAGGTGTTGTGGGAGAAGCTCAGGCGGCTGCGACGCAATCTGGCCACGGAGCAGGATGTTCCGGCCTATGCCATTGTCAATGATAAAACGCTAATGGAGTTGGTGAAGTATCGCCCGCGCACCCAGTCAGAGCTCTCCCGGATATCCGGTATTGGTCAGCACAAGCTGGAAATATATGGTCCGGCACTGTTGCAGGTTCTGACCGATCATGTCTGTGAATCTGCCTGAGCTGTGCCGTGAAAAGTCAGTGGCGCCTTGCAGCGGCGGCACAGGTAGACTGTGCCTCTTTGTACCCGGTTGTGACGTATGGTGCTGAGTGGGATGACGTTGCCGTGGCACTGACACTGGTAGAGCCACTCTCTGCGCGTACTGCGACTGGTGTCGTACTGATGGCAGCGGTGAGCGGGCAAGCCAAACACATCAGTCATGATTAACTGCCACTGTCGTCCATGCGGTCTGATTTGCGAGCCGTATAAGTCGTACGCCAGCAGGTGGGCCACTTCGTGGGCTACGGTCTGGCTGAGAAAATCAATCCTGTTTTCTTGCAGCAGAATCGGGTTAAAGCGCAGCAGACGCTTTTGCGGCCATGCCTGGCCGGCTGTTGAGCCGGTCAAATCCAGACGTATATAAGGCATGGTCAAGGACCGGCAGAAAAACTGCTCTGCCTGGGTATACAGCTCAATTACACGCTGTTGGACTGAGTGTAAATCGTGACTCAATGACATGAGGGGTGAGGGTTCCTGCTGGTTAATAACTTTCAAAAGCCGCCGCCCGCTTCCCGCAAAAGCACAAGCTGTTCAGGTTTTGCAGTCAGCGGGGGGCGGGTAGCGTCGAGAACCTTAATTCCGACCAGTTATTGTGCCACATACTCCGGACCGATCCCCATACCCCAAAAGAGCACAGTAATGGCTATAATGCCCACCAACACCACCAGGCCAATGCAGAGAATGGAGCTGGCGTAGATAAAGCCTTGCTCTTTGGGAATCCCCATAAAGATGGCCAGCCCCCGGTAGAGCAGCCAGGCGGTGGCTGATATGGCGGCTGTGCCGGCAATCATGGTGACCCACAGCGAAGGATACCAGCCGGCAATGCCGGCCAGAAACAGTGGATAGGCGGTGTAGCAGGTAAAGGCTGTACACTGGGTCAGGGTTGGGTCGCTGTTAAAGTTGCTGCTGAGCCAGTGAACAAATCCGCTCATCACCGCGACGGCGGCAACCATGGCCAGCCAGGCCAGGGCTGCCATCCATAAGGCACTGTCAGGGGTGAGTCGGACAATCTGGGA
>JAQFVO010000249.1 GCA_027942505.1 Endozoicomonas sp.
ACTATTGGCAGTACGTCATCTTCGGGTATTGCCGTTATGGAAAGAGATGAGGTGTTGGCTATATGGCGGATGTTGGCAGATTCTCTCCCTGGTTTGGTCTGGTTGCAGTGCAGAGGGTTCACCCATGATTTATTCAGTAATGGGAATGGAGTCATCAATAAACCTCTCTTCGGTTGTTCTCTTATTCATTATTTTTATGATGTAGAATTGAGTTTTAAACTAAACGAAGGTATCAGGAGCTATCGCTCAGTTGAGCCATTTGTGTCATTTGCAGGATATTCCGTAGTTTTTGCATCATACACTGGCTTATACACTCAAGTAATTCAATATCTTTTTAGCTGATCTACTATCACCCTGCTTCTCCTGCTCAGTCTCGAAGGTGCCTTGTGGTGACCGTTCACAATAAGTTCCGTTAGGAGAATGGGGTTTGGTTGTTCTTATTATTTATCCGGAGTTCTGTTGACGCTCAAGCTGCTCGGCTGTGGAGGTCAGTAAAGTGATATCAGGCAATGTCCCGATAAATTCTCAACACATTTTACCACCTGTTGGTAATACCGTTAATATGCCAAACGCAGGGTTTGCTTCAAGGGAAGTCAAACCTCGGGTCAATGTGGACGCGCTATCCGAAAGAAAAAAGGACACTGAAGTTCAAGATGGTGATGAGAATTATTCCGCCATTCTTTTAGCACAGAGAGCCAGAGATATAATTCCAGATGAGACAGGGCAATTGATGTCGTTTAAATTCAAGAATCTTGTGATCAAGGAAATTAATAATGTTAAGTGCATGGTTGGTGAAGGAGGGTTTGGCCGGGTTTTTATGGCGGTAATGTCACCAAAGAAAAAGTTGGTAGATGACCAGGGAAGAAAAAGAGTATCTCGGATTTATGCCGTTAAGAAAGGTGGGTGGAAAACCTGGTTTGACAACGAGGCAAAGTCTCTTAAAGCTGCTGGAGAGTTTGGCTATACGTCGTGGTATAAAAGGAGTTGCGTGGTGATGCATGATAAGGGCATCAGTTTGGATAAGCTCTTGTCTTCTGGTGATGAGAATATTGCTACGGGTGGTCTTAAGTTGATTCCCAACAAGCATCGGCAAAATATCTGTAAGCAGGCTTTCAAATGTTTGCAAGAAATTCACGCTAAAGGCATTCTGCATTCGGATATCAAACCAGACAATATCGCAGTGAATAGCCGTGGTGAAGTTTCTCTGATTGACTTTGGTGCTGCTGTTAAACCAAAAGGTGAAGTTGATGGTGAAACGCAATTTAAGCTCGTTATTACCACGCCAGAATATTCTTCTCCGGAGGCCTGTGGTAAAGAAGTGGCTACTCAGAAATTGGATGTATGGGGCATGGGTATTGTGATGTTTGAAATGGAAATGGGGTATAACCCTGTGTCGTTAGAGGCCAGGGACTTAAGTGAACTGCCACTAATGGACAGGTTTTTTTGTATGTTTAATTCCAAACGCAGGTTTTCTCAATATCCCAAATTGAATGAAGCAAGTTATAGAAGGATGATTGAAGATATAAAAAAACAAGAAAGTATTTCTCAAGAATGTAAAGATGTTTTGTTGGCGTGTCTTGCATATAATCCAGCTGACCGGCCAACCGCAGAAGAGTTACTCAAGTTTCCTTATTTCCGCGATAAGGAACTGTGTGAGATGAGTTCTATGGAATTAGGTGTGGCTCATAGTGATGCTTTTAAAGCGTTGGTAGAGGCAGAGAGAGCGATGGAGGAGTCAACTTCTGCTGAAGATTGTATGCCTGAAGATACTCTGAGCAGATGCCAGTTGAGAGTTAAAGAGATACAAGAGAGGATGGAAGCACTGAGAGATAAACCAGAAAAAGACGAACTTTGAGTGGAATTCCCGCGGCAAAATATACTGATGCCCATGAACGGGCTGTGTGGGAAGGGGTGTCGTTAATTGAGCGCCCGACAGGAATTCGTGCATTGTCTTGGTCTACTGTCCAGCCTCCTGGGGTGGACGGCAAGCAGCTACTCCCTGCCCTGGGATGTTAAAGACTGAACCACTTATCATTCAAACCGTCTGGTTCTGTTCCGATTCCGGTTTTTTTGCCTATCCTTCGTGCAGCGTTGTTCCGTTATCTATCAACCTTTTCTGCACGGGTGGGATGTTATGAAGCTTGTCAGGACACTGGTGTTTTTGCTGCCATCGCTTGGTTTTGCTGTTGGCTTTGACTCCCCACCTTATCGTAACCTTTACCCACCGGTGCCTGCCTATCCTCCGGAGCCGCCCTACCCACCGCAGTTGGCGCCCTCGCCCCTCACGGCCTGCCAGATAATCGCAGGCACCTACCGTTTTAACGCTCAAGATCTGGCCAAAACTGAACGGATCTCGTTGCAGGCGCTGGTCTTTTATCTGCACGTCAGTGATGCCGGCATGATGACCCTGCGGGTCAAACTGAAGCCCAAGCGTGGGCGTGAGGAGCAGTACGTGGTGATGCCCTACAGTACCAGTGCGGATTTGATGAACGTTTGCAGTGGTGGGGACTTCAGCTTTTTCCTGCGCGGGATTAATGTTTACGGCAAGACGTTAAGCGGCAATCTCTCTGGTCGTATGAGCGCCGGCAAGCTGGAGGTGGATGGTTGGGCAGAGCGTTATGACGCTTCATACAACTCCAAGGTGACGGTTAACCTGGCAGGGCAGGGGTTTGAGTTTGTCTACCCGTATCTGCACTGATCAGCGCACCATGTGGAGAAAGTGCATGTGTTTCTCGTACTGGTCGATGATGTCACCGATCACCTGTTCGCTGGTCCAGCCCATAATGTCGTAGCCTTGGCCGCCTTCGCGCAGGAATACTTCGGCCCGGAAGTATTTGCGCTCCTCTTCATCTTCCTCATTGAGCATAAAACTTGGTTGCAGGTAGGAGCGTGGTGTTACCCGGTAAAAAAAATCCACCTCATCACCATGCAGTACCACCAGGCTCGGGATCTGTTTCTGGTCATCGAGTTCAATGGTGCTCTCCACGCCCTGTTTACCCAGTTCCGACGCCACTGACTGCATGGCCGGCAGCACGATCCCCTGGATAAAGCGGTTAACATGGGTGCGCCGGGGAAAGCAGACCAGGGTTGCCAGACGATTTTGCCAGGGGATGGGGTTGTGGCCCACTTTGGGCGTCAGGGTCGTTTTCTCCAGACTGGCTTTTTTGGTCGCATCCACGGCCAGTGCTTTAAGCAGGCCGTAGGCAGAGATCAGCAGAATCACGGAAAAGGGCAGGGCCGTGGCAATGGTGATGGTTTGCAGTGCCCGCAATCCGCCGACAAGCAGCATAACCAGGGCAACGACGCCGGTCAGCGCTGACCAGAAAACCCGTTGCCAGGTCGGCGTTTTGCTGTTGCCGCCACAGGCCAGCATATCCACCACGACGGCGCTGGAGTCGGCAGAGGTAATGAAAAAGATCACCACCATGGCCATGGCGATCAGCGACAGCAGGTTGGAGAAGGGGAAATATTCCAGGAAATGAAACAGGGCTAGCGGGATATTGCCGGCCACGGTCTTGCCCAGGTCGGTGACGCCCTGGTGGGTGATCATATTGATGGCAGTGTTGCCAAAGGCCGTCAGCCAGACCAGGGTCAGGCCGGTTGGGACGAACAGTACGCCGGTAACAAATTCGCGGATGGTCCTGCCCCTGGAAATACGGGCAATAAACAGGCCGACAAAGGGCGACCACGACAGCCACCAGGCCCAGTAGAACAGGGTCCAGCCACCGAGCCAGTCGGTGGGTTCATAGGCGTAGAGGTTGAAGGTTTTGCCAACGATATCAGACAGGTAACCGCCTGTGTTCTGAATCAGCATCTGCAGCAGCAGAACGGTTGGCCCGAGCAAAACCACCATGACCAGTAACATCAATGCCAGCAGCAGGTTGGCTTCGGACAGGCGACGGATACCTCTGTCCAGCCCTGCGGCGATAGAGACTGTGGTCAGAATCATAATGGCGATAATCAGCATGGCCTGTACCTTGATGCTTACTTCCACGCCAAACAGGTAATTCAGTCCAGAGTTGACCTGCAATACCCCGTAGCCCAACGCGGTGGCCACGCCGAAAATAGTGCCCAGGATGGCGAAAATGTCGATGTTGTCACCGATCACGCTGTAGATACGCTCGCCAATAATCGGGTAGAGTGCCGAGCGTAGCGTCAGGGGGAGGTGATGGCGATAACCGAAAAAAGCCAGAATCAGCGCTACCATGGCGTAAATGGCCCAGGCGTGCAGACCCCAGTGAAAAAAGGTCAGCTTCATGGCCTCTTTTGCGGCTTCCACCGTGCCAGGTTCACCCAGTGGTGGTGACTGGAAATGCATAACCGGCTCGGCCACGCCAAAAAACATCAGACCAATGCCCATGCCCACCGAAAACAGCATGGCGAACCAGGAAGCAAAGCTATAGGAAGGTTGTGCGTGATCCGGCCCCAGTTTTATATCGCCGTAGCGGGAGAGGCCAAGAAACGTAACGCACAGGAAAATAAGCGCCACTGCCATCACGTAGAACCAACTGGCATTGTCCATGATGCCTGACTGAAGGCGGGCAAAGCGACGAGTGGCGTCTTGTGGATACAACACGGTATAGCCCAGCAGCAGGACAATTAAGATGGCAGAGCCAAAGAACACTGGCGGATTGATCGTTTGCCTGAAAGAGAGTGACTTTTTCGTTGGCGACATATCCTGAATTCGGGATCCTCAGTGGCTTTTGGCCAACGCCCCTGCGGGGCAATTGCGTGAAAAAACGTACTTAGTCTAGGCGAATACAGTTACACCTCAAGC
>JAQFVO010000278.1 GCA_027942505.1 Endozoicomonas sp.
GAGAAGAGAAAAAAGCTTTTCCTCTGTGTCTCCGTGACTCTGTGGCTAAAGCTTTCATGACAGAGGGTGACAAACCATCGTCATGAACATTTGTGACCGACAAACTGTTTGTCAAAGACCGCCGCCCGCGAAACCACAAGTTGTCCAGGTTTTTCGGGCAGCAGGTAGCGCCCTGAGACGGTGCTGGAAAAACGCTTCACCATCCGACAAAAAATAGTGAATCTTTATCGGCCTGCACAGTCTTAACAATGTCTGTAAGCTACCGGCAAAGGTGCGGTATGGATGCTGTTGCAAACGCAAAACCTGATCAAAACTGGGCTGGCGACCGGGTTGATGCTGACATTTGCCTCATCTGCAGCGAGAAATTTGGGGCCTCTGTGGTTGTCGCAGATCAGACCGGCCACCGTTTCAACCTCAAGAGCGTCACTCCCTGGCAGGACACCCGCTCTCTCGAGTACAGAAAGTGCTGCTGTAGCGATGACGCTCCGCCACTGACCTGTGTCACTGACTCCACGGCAACCATGGCCGAGCCATACATCCGAAGCTGCGCTCTTGACGCCGTCTACAAGGACGACGCTCCCGCCCTTGCTGCTCTGTTCGAAGCCTGTCCGTATGCCTTGTCCGATCTTATTCACGAACCTCTCGAAGACCTCTGCGTATCGCTGTTAATTGCTGCGGCCCGACACGGCAAGGTTGCCGTCACTCAGGTACTGCTGGATAACAAGGCAGATATAAACGTTCGTGCAGTGGATCATCACCCCCGAAAAGGCTGGACGCCACTCATGGAAGCAGCCAGTTACGGTCACATTATGGTCGTTCGGATGCTGTTGCAACAGGGGGCTGATGTCAACGCCGTACACAAAACTGAAGGCAAGCTTGTCGACAGCTCTGCGCTGCTGGCTGCCGCCTTTCGCGGACATATCAATATTGTTCGACTGCTGATTGATCATGGCGCGACGGTGAATGGGCCAAAGAGTGATCCTTGCTACTCCAGCAGCGTGATCGCCCTGATTGCTGCTGCCCAGCAAGGTCACATTGGTATCTTGCGCCTGTTGCTGGCTCACGGTGCCCGGGTAAACGAGGCTATGCACAACGGCTGGACTGCGTTGATGCTGGCATCTGAGCATGGTCGGCTGGAGGCGGTAAAGTGTCTGCTTGACGCAGGGGCACAGGTGAATACCGCACTGAAGCCCGACTCCATCAACGGTGGCTTGACGGCATTGTCGGCCGCCGTTCGGTCACAACATGTTGAAATAGTTCAACTGTTGGTAGAAAGCGGTGCGGATGTTAACTCGCCCCTGACCAGGCTTGGCCTCCAGTGCGGCTGGACGATACTGTTAGTGGCGGTATTCTCCGGCAGTATTGAGATCATCCACACCCTGTTGGCAAGCGGTGCCAGAATCGACGCTGCGCTGAACCAGAACAGCGGTCACGGTGGCGTGACGCCTCTGCTCCTGGCTGTTCTGCATTCCCGCGCCGATATTGCCGAGCTGTTGCTGGAGTACGGTGCTGACGTAGACGCAACGATGATAGAGGACGGCTTACGCAACGGCAGGACGGCACTCATGACCGCCGTTTACCTCGGCCGGTTAGACATCATTCAGCTGTTGTTGAAAAAGGGGGCAAATGTCAATATCGCCCAGTCCAACGCCATGGCCAATAGCGGCTGGACGGCACTGATGGAGGCAGTGCACCAGGAGAGCGTCGTCATCCTCCGGGAACTGCTCAAACACGGTGCCGACGTCAACAGTGCGCTGACTGACCCCGATGAAAGTCTCGGCTGGACCCCCCTGATGGAGGCGACCCACAGAGGGTACCTGATCATCATGCAAGAGCTGCTCAGACACGGCGCTGACGTCAATGCCGCCTGGCATGACACTGGTGAGTCCTCCATCGGTTCGACCGCGCTGCTGCAGGCTATCCACAAAGGCGATGCTAAAGCCACCTGCATTCTCGTAGAGCACGGCGCCGATGTGAATGCCAGCCAGGAGGAGCCTGGCAGCAGGAGTCGCTGGTCTCCCCTTGTGGCATCAGCCAACTACGGTTCCGTCACCATCACCCGATATCTGCTGGACAATGCCGCTGATGTCAACGCCACTCAGGTTGACGACGGAGGTAACTGTGGCTGGTCAGCACTGATGACAGGAGTCCAGAGAAGTCACATCAATGTTGTTAAGGCCCTGCTGGAGTACGGTGCAGACGTCAACGCCGGTCTTACTGATGGCCCCATGAAAGGCTGGACGCCCCTGATGATCGCAGTCCACACCGGTTGTCTTGAGGCCGTCCGGCTGCTACTTGAGCACGGGGCCGATTTGCACGCTACGGGTTACGCTACCCATAAAAAAGGCTGGACAGCCCTGGGGTCTGCGGTTCAGGACGGCCACCTGGAAATTGTTCGGCTGCTGGTGGCTGCGGGCGCCAGTATCAACCCTCAGGCAGCAGACCAGCTCTGTGATAACGGTTGGACTCCCCTGATTATGGCGGCTTATAACGGTCACACGGAAGTCGTTGAGTTTCTGCTGGAAAATGGTGCCGAAGTCAACATTGCCCTCACCGATCCCAGCCACGGCAGGGGCTGGACAGCGTTGATCGCTGCCGTCTGGGACGGTCATGTCGATGTTGTGCGCAAACTGCTGGAGAACAACGCGGATGTCAACCTCAGCCTGCGCAGTGCAGGCCCTCACACCGGCGGCACAGCGCTGATGGCAGCAGCCCGGACTGGGAATGTTGAGATTGCCCTGATGCTGCTGGCCAAGGGAGCCAACGTGGGTGCTGCCATCACAGGCAGGGGTAAAATGAGAGGCATGACGGCTAAAATGATAGCCGAAGCAAAAGGCCACGAGGAGTTTGTCGAGCTGCTCAGGCAACATGCCAGTGACACGGTTAGCGAAAAATAACCCTGCCCGGGGGTTGTCCTTAAATAACTTCGATATTTTCGGGGGCGCTACCCGCTTCCCGCAAAAGCACAATCGTTTACGCTTTTGCGGGAACTGTCCGTTAAGATCTATTTTGTCATCTGAGGGTCATTTCTGCCCGCTGACAGCCCAAATCCTCAAAAAATTCAACCATTAATCCTGTTCCGTCAGGTGGGTTTTAGCAGTTACGTTGATCGACCAACACCGCTTATAATGATCCGCCTTCAACACTATCTGGAACCCCCTACGGGATGAAATATCTGATTGTCGGTCCCTCGTGGGTGGGGGACATGGTGATGGCACAAACGCTGTTCATCGCCCTGAAAGAACAACACCCACAGGCCACCATCGATGTCCTTGCCCCGGCCTGGAGTCTGCCGATCATTGCGCGCATGCCTGAGGTTCGCCAGGGGCTGGAAATGCCTGTTGGCCATGGTGCCCTGGCGCTGAGAGTTCGCTATAAGCTGGGTGAAAGCCTGCGTCAGGAAGGTTATACCCACGCCATCACCATGCCCAATTCGTTCAAGTCAGCACTGGTTCCTTACTGGGCCAAAATCCCTCAGCGCATCGGCTGGCGTGGTGAGATGCGCTACGGTCTGCTCAACGACCTGCGTAAGCTGGACAAAAGCCGCTATCCCCTGATGGTGTCCCGCTTTGTCGCCCTGGCATACCCCGACGGCCGGGCTCTGCCTGACCCTTTGCCTGTGCCTGCGTTGATGGTCAATAAACAGGCTGTCGACAGCGCCCGTAGGCGCTATGGCCTGGATTCCGACAGGCCTATTCTGGCCCTGTGTCCGGGCGCTGAATTTGGCCCATCAAAACAGTGGCCAGCCCGGTACTATGCCGAGGTGGCCAGGGTACTGCTGCAACTGGGATGGCAAGTCTGGCTGTTTGGCTCAGCAAAAGATCAGCCGGTCACGACCGACATCAAAAACGCCCTGCCCGTGCCTGAGCACTGCCACAACCTGGCGGGAGCTACCTCTCTGGCTGACGCCATCGACCTTCTCTCGCTGGCCAGTGCCGTGGTCAGCAACGACTCAGGACTGATGCACATCGCCGCCGCTCTGAACCGCCCACTGGTGGCTGTTTACGGCTCCACCTCGGCCAGTCATACTCCGCCGATGAACCCGGACAGCATCACGCTCTCATTAGAACTTGAGTGCAGCCCCTGCTTCAAAAGAGAGTGCCCACTCGGTCATATGAACTGCATGAATCAGTTACTGCCAGAACGCGTGCTGGCCGCCCTTGGGCAGTTGGGAGTGAACATATCGGCAAGGACATCTTCAGAAAAACCGCTCAAGGTAGCAGAAACCTCAGGGAGTGATGCACATTGACTCAGCCAAAACATGTTCTGGTGGTGAAAACATCCTCCATGGGGGATATCATCCACACCCTTCCAGCCCTTACTGACGCCGCTAATGCCTTGCCGGACATTCGTTTTGACTGGGTGGTGGAGGAAGGCTTTGCCGAGATTCCCACCTGGCACCCGGCCGTGGCCCAGGTCATCCCGGTGGCCATTCGCCGCTGGCGCAAAACACCGTTGCAGGCGTGGAAATCAGGGCAGTTGCAGGAGTTCAGGCAGCGTATCGGCGGCTGGCAATACGACGCGGTCATCGACGCCCAGGGGCTGCTGAAAAGCGCCCTGCTGACCAAAATGGCCCAGGGTCCGCGCTTCGGACTCGACTGGCACTCGGCCCGGGAACCACTGGCCAGCCGCTTTTACAATCACCCCAAGATGGTTCCCCGGGAGCAACACGCGGTTGAGCGGGTGCGCCAGCTGTTTGCCCAGTCCCTAGGCTACCCACTGCCGAAAATCCACGGTCAGTTTCTGCTCGACAAAGATAAGTTTCCCAGGGGACAGATAACCGATACGCCCTACGTGATGTTTATCCACGGCACTACCTGGCCAACCAAGCACTGGCCGGAAAACTACTGGTGTGAACTGGCCCGCAAAGTTAATCAGGCCGGCCTGCACGTGGTGCTGCCCTGGGGCAATGACCAGGAGAGAGCCAGGGCCGAACGCATTGCCAAAAATAGTCAGGCCACCGTACTGCCAAAACTCTCACTGACGGAAGTGGCGGGCGTGATTTGTGAGGCCAAAGCGGCAGTAGCCGTGGACACCGGCCTCGGCCATCTGACTGCAGCCCTGGAGATCCCGGCGCTATCTCTCTACGGCCCGACCAGCCCGCTGAAAGTCGGGGCTTACGGTGCCAACCAGAAATACCTGACATTAAAGCAGTGCCCGGGCGGTAATTTTCCGCCCGCCGATCCAAAGATTTTTACCCCAATGACGCCAGGGGTGGTCTGGCATGAACTGGGGGCGATGCTCAAGGCGTAGAAACTCTGCTGCAATCCCTCACTGGCAGCGATGCCGCCAGTGAGGGATTTTCCCTGAAGCATGACTCAGGAGGGCGACCGGTTCTGCCCTCCCTGCAAGACCGTCAGGCGAATTGCTTGAAACGCTTGATCAGACCATTGGTTGAGCAGTCCTGATCGCGGGTCTCTTCTTTGCTGCGAATCCGTTCAATCAGGCGATCACCAAGCACCTTGCCCAGCTCAACACCCCACTGATCAAAGGAATTGACTTGCCAGATAACCCCCTGCACAAAGACCTTGTGCTCATACATGGCGATCAATGCACCGGTGGTTTCTGGTGTGATCTTCTCAGGCATAATCATACTGTTCGGACGATTGCCCGGAATGACCTTATGCGGTGCCAGTCGTTCCACTTCATCACTGCTCATGCCTGAAGCTGTCAGCTCGTCGCGTACTTCTGCCAGCGTTTTGCCCTGCATCATGGCCTGGCTTTGCGCCAGGGCGTTGGTAAACAGCCATGGGTGCTGCTCACCAATCGGGTTATGAGTGGTGGCCGGAGCGATAAAATCCACCGGGATCAGTCGGGTTCCCTGATGCAGCAGCTGGTGATAGGCGTGCTGGTCATTGGTGCCCGTGCCACCCCAAATGACGGCACCTGTCTGATAAGGCACCGTACTGCCATCGGCGCGGGTGCGCTTGCCATTACTCTCCATATCCACCTGTTGCAGATGCCCTGGCAAGTCACGCAGGAAGTAGTCATAAGAGATCACGGCATGGGACTCGGCAGCAAAGAAATTCTGGTACCAGACACCGAGCAGGCCGGTGATTACCGGCATATTGCTGGCCAGTGGCGCGGTGCAAAAATGCTGATCCATGGCCTCAGCACCTTTGAGCAGGCGCTCAAAGTGGTCATAACCCACGACCATTGAGATCATCAGGCCAATGCTTGACCACAACGAGTAACGCCCACCAACCCAGTCCCACAGGGGCAGAGTGTTTTCCTGGGCAATACCAAACTGGTCAATCGCTTTGAGGTTGGTGGAGATAGCGACAAAATGCTTGCGGATGTCCTGCTCGGCGCACCCTTTGGCGATCATCCAGGCCCTGGCGGCCTGGGCATTTTGCAGCGTCTCCAGCGTACTGAACGATTTGGACGCAACGATAAACAGCGTGGTTTCCGGGTCGACACGACGCAGCACTTCGCTCAGTTCATTGGGGTCGATATTGGCGACAAAGTGGTGCTCAAACCCGGCAACATGGTAAGGCGTGAGGGCATTGATGGCCGTTTTCAGGCCCAGGTAGGAGCCACCGATACCGATGTTGACAATATGCCTGATCGGTTTGCCGGTATGGCCCAGCCACTGCCCACTGTGTACCTGTTCCGTCATGGCCTGCATGCGCGCCCGCGTTTCCCGGATCAGTGGCATAATGTCCTGACCATCCACCAGTACCGGAGTATCACTGAAGCTTCTTAATGCGGTATGCAGTACGGCCCGCTTTTCGGTGTAATTAATCTTTTCACCGCTGAACATGGCATCTCTTGCCTTCGACAAGTCAGCTTGCTCAGCCAGGTTGACCAGAGATGCCATTACATCGTCGTTGATTAGATGCTTGGAGTAATCAAGGAACAGACCAGCCGCTTCCAGAGTGTAACGGTCGAAACGAGTGGCGTCCTCAGCAAACAGAGTGCGCAGGTGGGTATTGGCCAGTTGCTGTTGCAGAGCAGCCAGGTCGCGGGATGCGGGCAGGTGGTCCAGAGCAGTTGAGTTACTCACTGTCTTGCCTCATGAGGTTGGGAAGTAAAAACAGGCTGGCGCAGCCTTCCAGGCCGGCAAATATACAATAGAAGACTCTGGCTACCTAGCCCTTTGGTCCCGAGGTGCAAGGCGGTTGTCGTAAAAGCCCTGAAAAGTAGGGAACCACAAAGACACAAAGTACACAAAGTACACAAAGTAACAGTAAGCTCCTCCTGGTGCGGGGGCGATTTAAATCGCTAACTTTTCGGCCAACCAGTCCATATAAAAAACCCTGGTCTCCTCAAGCTCATTGGGCAGATGGTGTCTGGCTCCCGGCAACCAGAGCGTTTGCGGGTCGCGATACAGACGCTCGAGAACGCCGATGTTGTAAACACCATCCACTGTCGTATCTTCAGTACCCTGAAGAATGAGCGGGCTCAGCGGTATTTGCCAGGTCGATGACTCAATTTTGCGCACCCAGCGATCCATGGCCGACACCCATTGGGTGGGTAGCACCACTGGGGCCAGAGGATCGTTGTGAGCCCGCTTGAGGAACTCTTTATCCCGGCTGTTATCGGTGAAATTTCTGCGGATCTGCCGCAGGAATGGTCTCAACAGGTAGAGCTGAATACGGCCCCAACGCCATAACCATGGCCGCACCAGGGGGGCAGAGAGAATCACCCGATCAAAGGGTATGGGCATGGTCTGGCCGGCACGGTGACTCAACAGATCGGTGATGATGGCGCAGCCGGTGCTTTGCCCGTAGGAGAGCCAGGGGGTGGGCAATAACGACTGACAGGAACTGAGCACATCCTCCAGCACCAGTCGATAGTGGTCGAAATCGGCAATGGTGGCCGACTCACCGCTGGACAGTCCGTGGCCTGGCAGATCATAGGCTAAGACGTTGTAACCTTGCTGCAAAAAGAACCGGATAATATGGGCAAACAGCCCAGTATGATCATAATAGCCGTGCAGAAGAAAAACAGAGCCCCTGGCTTTTGACCTGGCATACACGTGACAGGCAATACGATAACCGGTGCTGTTTATATAACCAAGCCAGTGCTGCACACCCGGTACATGGTTCTCAAGGTCGATGCCGTAATGAGCAAAGTAGGCCACTTCATGGGGATACGGCGCCCCGACGCGGTAGCCATCAAGGCTACGGGGGAGTGGGCGCATCTCAGAGGTAAGCCGTGGGATGTCCATTATTTTTATTCGTGTACTTTGTGCAAATCCTTTAGGGGAACTTCTAACGTTTTTTTCGCCACCACCCGTTTCTCAACGGACTCATCGGTTCGCTGACTTTCGATGAATTCGATAAGAATCAGACCACGGTTCATGTTAACCCCTTTGAGGAAGGTCGTCTCCAGGTGACGGAACAGGGGATTATCATAAAGCACCGCCTCACCTTCACTGAAGGCCGAGGTGTCGGGTTTGTCAGCGGGAACCGTTGCACCATGCTTCATTGCAAACAGCTCGATCTGCTCAATCAGCTGATCGCCATCGGGGATTGGGCAGGGCAACAGAATACACTGGTCATTGGTGGGCAGCCTGCCTTGCTGGTGCAGTCTGTGCGCAATGCGGTTAAAGCGGACAAACTCGGCAACGCCCCTGGTGGAGCGGATTTTGTGATAATAAGGCAGGTCCTTACTATCCAGCCGGATAAACAGATAGCCAGCAAAGAGGGGAGCAGGCTTGCCCTTTTCTTTGACTAACGGGCAATACACTTCAAAGTTCTGGTTTTCCAAGTGCTCCTGCGCACGCAGCTCTTCACGGACTTTGGTTTTCAGCAGGTACCATCCCCGCCTGAAGGCCGCTTCACTGGATGACATAACAGATCCTTTTAACAACGTTTATCAACAGCAATTGGCTGCCTGCTTTGCCACTGGGCAGGAAACCTCAAGAATAAACGAACATCATCAGGCATGATGACAAGCGGTAAATTATTACCAAAGCTGTTTGTACGACAACTTTATAAGAAAAAAATCCTTAATTGATCGTTCATGGTCCCGCAGTCTGTACGAAGTAAACGACAACAATAATTATTTAAGGACAGAAAAACGCCAATTACATCCGCATGCCGGGAAAAATGGCCGCTGGGCAAATTTTGTCCGACACAGCTGCCGGGCAGTCAGTTTTGACCAGCCAGAGGAGGCACAAGCCCCTTCTGGCCGTCTGGAGGATTAACGTCTTGCAGCGTCTTCAAGCATGGCTACAGCGGGCAGAACCTTGCCTTCGACAAACTCAAGGAAAGCACCGCCACCGGTAGAGATGTACGACACCTTATCTTTAATGTTGTACTTGTCAATGGCGGCCAGGGTATCACCACCACCGGCGATGGAAAACGCCTCAGAGTTAGCAATGGCCGTGGACAGTGAACGGGTTCCTTCACCAAACTGGTCAAACTCGAACACACCAACCGGACCATTCCAGAGGATGGTCTTTGCCGCAGTCAGAACCTCGGCAAACAGCTTCTGAGTCTCCGGGCCGACGTCAAAGATCATGTCGTCGTCTGCTACTTCATCAACGGTCTTGATGATGGCGGTCTCGTTTTCATCGAACTTTTTGCCACACACGACGTCAACGGGCATAGGAATGCTGCACTTCTCCATCAGGGCTTTGGCCTGAGGGATCAGGTCGGCTTCGTACAGGGACTTACCAACATTTTTGCCGGCAGCGGCCAGGAAGGTGTTGGCGATACCGCCACCAACAATCAGCTGATCACAAATGCCAGACAGGGATTCCAGCACAGTCAGTTTGGTGGAGACTTTCGAGCCTCCAACGATGGCTGTCATGGGGCGCGCAGGCTTGTCCATGGCCTTGCCCAGCGCTTCGAGTTCCGCAGCCAGCAGCGGGCCGGCACAGGCGACGGCAGCAAACTTGCCAACACCGTGGGTTGAGGCTTGGGCGCGATGGGCAGTACCAAAAGCATCCATCACGTAGATATCGCAAAGTGCCGCCATTTTACGCGACAGCCCTTCGTCGTCTTTTTTCTCACCCGGGTTGAAGCGACAGTTTTCCAGGATAACCAGTTCGCCGGCAGCAACATCAAAACCACCATCGACCCAGTCTTTGATCAGGCGGACTTCTTTACCCAGCAGGCCGGCAATGTAATCAGCAACCGGCTTCAGGGAGAACTGCTCGTCGTACTCACCTTCGGTTGGACGACCAAGGTGTGAAGTCACCATAACCCGGGCACCGCTCTCCAGCGCCAGCTTGATGGTAGGCAGTGAGGCAAGAATTCGGGCGTCACTGGTGACCTTGCCGTCTTTTACTGGCACGTTGAGGTCTTCACGGATCAGAACACGTTTGCCTGCCAGATCCAGGTCGGTCATTTTTAAAACGTTCATGGGGGGGTCCTCTATCGCTTGGCTCAAGGCTGTTTATCCACATGACCACTTCCAGTAACACGGTCTGTGTATCCATCAATGGTCGGGGATAACTTCGGAACAGGGGAAAAACGTCGCGGACAATACCATATATATTGCGCCTCAGGTATTCATTAAAGCGTTCTAATGACTTGTATCAAATGAACTTTCAGAAAATGGCGAAAATTTTCCGGAGACCTGAGAGGATGTGTTTGCTTTTGTGAAGTGACTGCGAGGGAAAAAGAATGGACCAGCAGGTGTTGAATAATTCACCTGCTGGTCGGGATGAAGCGGTTGGCCAGATTAATCGTCTTTCACCTGCCAGCTGTCGGGGATGACAAAACCGATGTTTTGCAACAACTGTCCACCGGCCGCCAGGACTCGATAGCGGGCATAAACTTCCTGGTAAACGGCAGAAGTCAAACTGTTGCTGGACTGAAACAGCTCATTCTCAGTATCGAGCAAGTCCAGCAGGGTTCTTTTGCCGATGTTATATTGCTCGCGATAGGCGTCTACTGTCTTTCGGCTGGCTTCTTCGTGGACTAACAGGTACTCACGCTGGCCGCTGGTGTATTCATAAGCAGCCCAGGCAATACGCATACGCTCTTCGACATCCCGCATGACCTGAGACCTTTGCGAACGACTCTCCTCAGCCCGGTAGGCGCTTTCCAGCAATCGGGCCTTGTCGCCACCTCCATTGAACAGGTTGTAACTGATCTTCAACATGGCAACCGTATCCGTCGATTCACGCGATTCTGCCTCGCCTCTGGCTCTGGCGCTGTCCCAGATCTGGTCAACTTCAGCATCCAGTGAAGGGAGGTAGCTGCTTTTGCGAGACGAGTAGGTCAAATCGGAAGATTCGATGTTCAGGTCAGCGGCTTTCATGTCAGGATGGTTTTTCAGGCCCTGTTTAATGGCGCTGGCCAAGTCGTCAGGCATGGGTAAATTGTTAAATCCGGGGAATTCCAGATTCTCCGGGTTATGGCCCACCTGTGCCCGAAAAGCACTTTCAGCATCGACCAGATTATTCTTCGCATTGATCAGGTTGGCATTGGCCCTTGCCCGCCGACCCTCTACCTGAATCAGGTCAGAGCTGCGTGCCACGCCTTGATTGGTCCGACGTTCGATCTGGTCGTAAATTTCGTTATGCAGTGCCAGGTTTTCTTCAGCCAGTTCCAGAAGATCCTGTGACTCAAGCACCTTCAGGTAGGCATCAGTAATCTGCAAGGCCAGACTTTCAAGGGTGGAGTAAAATTGCCACTGCTCTGCCAGTGTACCTTTTTTGGCGCTGTCAACACTGTTGCGAGTATTGAAGCCATTAAACAGATTTTGCTTGAACGACAGGGAGGCTTCCTGAAGACGATCCTTGCTGTCTGTAGGCGCTTCCGATGATTTTCCCTGCGCTCGCTTCTGGCCGATACCACCAGAAAGATCCAGCGTCGGCCAATAGGCAGCGGCAGCAGAGCCGATAGACGTCTCCTCTGCCCTCAATCGACTTAGGGCTGCTTTGGCTTCCGGGTGCACAGGCAGTGCCTTGGCAACGGACTCCTTCAGGCTTTCAGCCATGGCTTCTGTATTCCAGAGCAGCAAGCTGGAAAACACGCCGGTCAAAATAAGGGGGAAACGATTCATGGGTATCCCTGTTTCTTTATTGCTGAAGATTTGTTACCCCATTACATCGCCTGTTATTCGAGGCACTTTATAGATAGCGGTAAATATATTCACCCCCCGGGCTTACGCTTCTGGTCAGAAAGAGTTGACTTGTGTTAAAACAGCAAAAGTAATAAACGCATTGAGCAGCCACGATCAGCGCTTGTGGTACACGCTAACAGACTGCATTTGCACAATTAAAAAGAGCAACCTATCCGCCCTCTGAAGATAAAAATCAGAACGCACCCGGGGTCAGATCGCCAAAAATAGTTAACCCGATCGACTATGGCAGTGGCACACACAATGCCTGAACCTGGCTCCGAACATTGTGATGATTTTCCCTAAGGGCCGTCAGAAGGAACGAAAAAAGGCTTAAAAAGGGGATAAAAATGCATAACACCACCCCAAAAGTGATACCAACTACGTCGTCGCAGCGCTGGCAAGGTGTCGGCTTTTTACTGCACGGTCTGGACTGTGTTGTTGCAGCGGATGCCATCACCGAAATTATTCCGATACCCAAGATCACAGCACTGCCGGGTGCCCAACCCTGGATTAGGGGCATTGCCAACGTCAACGGTCGTCTTGTCCCCGTGGTCAGTCTGGGTGCTTTTTTTTCTGGTGCGGACAAGAACAATCCTGAGGCCCGGGTTCTGCTCGTGCCCCACCACGATGGCGCCATCGGTCTGGTGGTCGATCAGGTCACCGGCATAAAGCAGTTCGCCCGGGACAACTATGCCGGGCAAGTGCCGGTATCAGTCCCGCGCAACATGCAGCCATTCACCCCGGGGTCTTACGACACCCGGCATATTGTCTTCAGCGTTGCGCAATTTCTGGGCAGTGAACAATTTCTAACAGCGGACGCAGGATTTTGATTCGGGGGCAGACCATGACAGACAAACAAGCAAATACGGAAAAAGGCAGCGGAGCGGCCATGATTGCGTCGTTCACCATGCTGGTGTTATCCCTTGTGGTCATGACCGGTGCTTTTATTATCAACCTTGAGCAAGCCGGGCTATCACACAGTCACGCTCGCAATGCCGGGGAGCTACAGGTGCTGTCCCAGCAGATTGCTGTCCAGGCCTCTGAGGCAGTCTCCGGTCAAGAAGAAGCGTTCTCTTTACTGCACGAGTCGGTGTCGTCTTTTGATCGTCTTATTAATACGCTCAACGAGGCCGAACTCACCCTTTTGCCCCTGACCGGTACCGATATGCCGACCGGACAGATAGCCGGGGTAGCTGCCACCTGGTCAGAGATGAAAGCAGAAGCCCAGGGTATTCTGGCTACTGAGGAGGCCATTTTGTCCCTGCATGAGCAGACCGCCATCCTCAACGACACAGTGCCGCAGTTGCAAATTGAATACGATGAAGTGGTCTCAATCCTTCTCGATAGCGGCGCACCTGCCGACCAGATCGCCCTGGCCCAGCGCCAGCCCTGGCTGGCAGAGCGTATCATGAGCAACGTCGCCAGGGTGCTTGAAGGTGACGAAGACGCCATTATGGCGGCCGACAGTTTTGGTCGTGATACCAAACTGTTCGGCCGGGGGCTGAGCGGAATGCTTCAGGGCAACCCGGCCCTGAGCATCACCCGGATTACCAACGAGCAGGCCACCAGGCTGCTGATTGAGATAGCCGAACCGTTTGTCTTTGTTGACCGCACCGTTGATGAAATCCTGCAACTGTCACCAGAGCTTTTCCAGGCCCGTCAAAGCGCTGACACTATCTCTGCCGATGCCCAACAACTGTTGCAACAGGCATCAGTTCTGGCAGACACCCTCTCCAACGCTAACCGGGTCGCGCTGGAGCTGACCATCATCATTGCCAGCGGCCTGTCGCTGCTGTTTTTGCTGCTCAGTGCCATCACCGTCTACCGCCGCCTGCAAAGCAAAGAACAAGAGAGTACGGAAAACGCCATTATTGAAACCAGTGAAACAGAGAGCGCTCCCGATCCACAGGTCATTTCCCAGCTGTTAGATGAAATGGACGATGGCAACAGCACAGAAACACAAAATACTCTGGCCGTTTCCCCGCCACACGATGACACTGACGACCTGGATAGCAAGCAGACCGTTAAAATGCTCGCCGATGATGACGCTACCGACACCACGAGCAAGTTCACGCCCGAACAGCTGGATGATCTGGCCAATATGATCGACCAGACCGCGGCCAGGGTGGATACAGTGGTTCAGGAGACTCAGGCGACCGCCAGACTGCTGGCAGAAGCCTCAGACCATCAGGCCCGGGAAATTGGTGTCGGCGTTCAGTCAGTAAACCAGCTGGCGCAGGCCATTAGCATGATCTCCAGCCAGGCATCAGAGTGTGTCAAGACGGCACAACACTCCGGGCAGGTAGCGGTCAGCAGCGGCCAGGTGGTGCGCAGCTCACTCGATGGCGCAGGCAGCATACATGCCCAGGTACAGGATGCTATCGGGTGGCTCAAGCGTCTGGGCGAAACATCCCGGGAAATCACTGAGCTGGTGGCACTGATCAACGACATTGCCGACCAGACCAATATGCTCTCACTCAATGCCACCATTCAGGCGACCATGGCCGGTGAAGCAGGTCGCGGCTTTGCCTCAGCGGCCGAGGAGGTTCAGAAGCTCACCGACCGGGTGGTAACTGCGACCAGGCAAGTCGGTACGCTGGTTAGCAACATCGAGAGTGATGCCAGTGCCGCGGTCAACTCCATGGAGCAAAGTACTGCTGAATTGGCCCAGGGTACGCTCCTGACCAGCGATGCCAACAGCGCCCTGACAGAGATTGAACAGGCCTGCCACCATCTGACCGCAACGATCCGTGACATCGCCCGGGCCGCCAGAGAGCAGGCTCAATCAGCAGCCAGCGTCGCCAGTCACATGGAGTCGCTTGGCAATATAGCCACCCAGACCTCTTCAGGCACCAGGTCAGCGGCCGAGTCTGTTGGTGAGCTGACTGGCGTAACCACCGAAATGCGCCGGACCGTTGAAAGTCTCAGGTTGCCAGCAACGGGAGCCTGCCATGAATGAACAGCAAGAGCGTATCAATACCGGACTGATCAGCAGTGCCATCGCCAGAACCCAGCGCGGCCTTAAGCAGTTTGCTGATACCCGTGACCAGGCACTTCTAAGCCGCTGTCGGGCAGATATCCAGCAGGTTCACGGTGCCCTGAAAGAGTCGGGGCAATCTGCTGCCCTGTCGCTTACTACGGCAATTTTGCGTCTGCTTGACAGTCTGATGACCAACCTGCAAACAGGGCCGGACGACCACACCCGCAAGCAAGAGGCAAAACTGATCGCAGCAGTGCAACACTTGCCCACCTGCATCGGCTCCGGTGCCGACAGCCAGCTAGCAACATTGCTTAAAGAGTTGCAACAGCTGCAAAAAGGACCACAAAAAAACTGGCATATGCCGGGATTAATAACCTCCGGCCTGATGCCCAACTATCTACCAACGCAAACGCAGAGCCAGAGCAGCGAACCCATCGCTCAGTCACAGCTGGAGACGCTTCAGGATGATGGCTTTGCTGCTTCGGTGAGAAAAATACGCCAGAACTATCAGCTCTGTCTTGCGGGGATAATCAGGGACAGTGACCTCGAGAAACAGCTGTCCGTCATTGGCAAGCTCTTTGCCAAACTGCAAAACCTCTGCTGGGATTCCCCCCTGTCCCCACTGTGGGAGGCGTGCAGTGCCCTGGGCGAGGGATTGAAAGAGGGCTCCATTGCCCTTGACAGCGACGCCATCCGCTTGCTGGGTGATGTTGATCATGAGCTGCGCGACCTGGCCGACACGGCACAGCTTAACACCCCACCGCCACAAAAACTGTTTGCCCAGATGTTGCAGCGAATCAGCCAGGCCCGCACCGACAATGCTTTGATACTTGCCGTGCAGCAACGTCATCTGCCGGCCGGGGAGTCCCACAAAGACGAGCAGCTGAATGCTCCGGTCAACACACCACCAGCAAGCAGCCACACCTACGACCACACAGAAAATACCAGCCCACAATCCACCTATGAAATTTTTGCTGCCCAGACCAGCGAGATAACACAACAGCTGACCACGGAACTGCCAGGATGGCGTCAGGAGCTTGGCGACCAGGTAACCGCCGGCAGAATCCGCAGGGCGCTTCATTCACTCAAAGGGCATGCGCGTATCATTGGTGCCGATGTGATCGGTGAGCTGGCCTGGTCGGCGGAGAATATGGTCGACAGCGTCATTAGCGGGACCATCACCGCCAGTGAAGCCATGGTCACCTTGCTCGATGAAATCATTACCATGCTGCCAGAACTGGTGGACGATTTTGTCGATAACAGCCAGCAGCTGACGCCCGAAGTGCTGATGTGCATGGAGAAAGCTGACGCCCTGGCCACAGGTGACCATTACGATTATGAGGAGCTGGAGGAGCAGGATGACCTGCAGGACTCCCCCATGATGTTTGGTCAGGCCATGCCCCAAGAGCAGACCTCTTCGGGCGAGTCAATCACAACCGAAGCACCTGTGACTGAAGATCAACACCCCGATCTGGAATGGCTTTCTGATATCACCGAGCATCTGCCCCAGTGGCTCGACGGTATTCCATCGGCACAGCTGCAACAGTGCCAGCATGAACTCAGGGTGGTGGTCGACCATGCCCACCAGCTTGAACAGCACGAAACAGTCCAGCTGGGTGACGCGCTACTGGATACCTGCATCTTCCTGGACACCTATGAACGCTCCCTGCCGATGCAACTGCTGGCACCCCTGAGCGAGGGTTTCACCACCTTACTGGCCATGATCAACCAGAAACTGCCCACCGGCTCCTCCAAAGGCGTGTCTGGTACACTGTGTGACACATTGGAGTCCTTACTGCTCGCCCAGCCGCCAGCCATGGCAGAAAAGCGGGCTGAATCCGAAGCAGGCACCGGGCAGCAGGAACCTTCAGCCAGCGTTACTCTGCCGGACTATCTTGGCCAAAATGCCAATGAGGCACCCGTAACCGAACTCACCGACAAACCAGCCACAGCCTCTGTGGAACCACTCCACCCGGCGCATACCCGCGAAGTGATTCAGATTTCGACCCAACGGCTGAAAACACTGATCAACATTGCCGAAGAGTCCAGCACCAACCGCACCTGCATCGAGCAACAGCTAAACGAAACCGTGCAGGCGATTGAGGAGATGAATCGGACAGTGGTACGACTGCGCGAGCAGTTTCGCCGCCTGGATTGTGCAATACAGACGCACTCAGGAACCGATACCGAGTCAACGTTGACACCCCTGTCCACCTTGCTGGCTGAATCGACCTCTGACCTGATGGAGCTGCACGGCATGTTGCAGCAGAAAACCCGCACTACCGAGATCCTCCTTCAACAGCAGACCAAAAGCCAGACCGAGCTGCACGAACAGTTACTGAAAACCCAGATGGTGCCGTTTAACCAGCTGGTGCCGAGGCTGCGCACCCTTGTTCATCGGATCTGTACCGAGCTGGACAAGCCCGTTGAACTGCTGGTGCACGGCAGTGAAGAGGAGGTTGATAAAGCAACGCTTGAACAGATTCTGCCGATGCTGGAACACCTGCTGCGCAACGCTGTTGACCACGGCATTGAGGACTCGGCACACGTTCGGCGCATGGCCGGCAAGCCAACATCAGGTCAGATCTCCCTGACCATTCAACGCGACAACACGGCCGTGGTGGTGGCACTTGCTGACGATGGTCACGGTATCGATATTGCGCAAGTGCAAGCCAAAGCGACGGCACAGCAGCTGGCCAACCTTGATGAGCCGATGGATATGGAACAGGCCATCAAACTGATTATGCAACCGGGCTTCAACACCCCTGCCAGCATAGCTCCCTTATCCGCCATCGATCATGAGATACGCCAGCTCGGCGGTAGTGTTAGTGTTCGGTCTGAAACGGGTCAGGGTACGCACATCAGCCTGCGACTACCATTTACCCAGTCCATCCATCGTGCCTTGCTGGTCAATGCGGGGGGCAGTCTTTACGCCATGCCCATGCACGCCATTGATGAGTTAACTATGGTGGCGAGCTCCAGACTGAGTGAAATCTACCGGAATCAGACCCCATTCACGGACGACAATGGCAGGCAATACCAGCTGGTCTATGCCGGCAACCTGCTCGGCAGCGGCAAAATGAAACTCACCAAAGGGCAGCATCCGGTGGTACTGATACGCAGGGACAACGACCATATTGCCGTTCAGGTCGATACCATTGCAGGCAGCCGGGAAATCATCAGCAAAACTCTGGGAGCCCCATTCTCCTCACTGGCCGGCGTCACCGGGGCCACCATCACCGGTGATGGCCAGGTGGTGATCATCATTGATCCACTGGCGCTTTACCGCAAATACTTGACCACCGGCACCATTCAACGTCAGCCGGACAACAACGACGTTGATCTTCAAGTCATGGTGGTCGATGACTCAATCACTGCGCGCAAAACAACCAGTCAGTTACTGACTCACCGTGGCTATCAGTCCATCAGCGCCAGGGATGGCGCAGAGGCGCTGACACTTCTGGCAGAGCAGCAACCCGATATCATTCTGGTTGATGATGAAATGCCGCACATGGATGGTTTCCAATTGGTCAGAGCAGTTCGGGATAATCCCGCGCTGGCCCATTTGCCCATCATCATGATGACCTGTCAAACCTCGGAAAAGCACCGCAGTCAGGCTCTCGAGCTGGGCGTGAATGAGGTGGTGGAAAAACCATTTCGGGAAAAACGGCTTCTTTCAGCCATTGAGATGTTAAGTAAGCAGACCACAAAAACCGGGTAAATCTTCCTGTCCTGAACGCCCTCTGCCTGATTGCAGAGGGCTCAACGATAATCCCCCCACAGATACTGCATCAGCGCAATAGCGACCACTGGTGCGGTTTCAGTGCGCAATACCCGCGGTCCGATGGTCAGCGCATGAAACTGGTGGCGTTCTGCCAAGGCAATCTCAGCCGCGCTGAGCCCCCCTTCCGGCCCGATCAACAGGGATACCGATTGCGGTGGCTGATAACCGCTGAGTTTCTGTTCACTGCGATGATGCAGCACAAACCCCAGGTCAGTCTTGCGGCTTGCCAGCCACTGTTCGATGGTTTGTGGCATGTGGATTACGGGCAGCACATTACGGCCACACTGCTCACAGGCACTGATGGCCACTTGCTGCCAGTGCCTGACACGCTTATCAAGTCGATCGCCATTCAGTTTGACTTCACAACGCTCACTCCACAGCGGCGTGATGGCCGTAACACCAGCCTCGGTGGCTTTTTGTATGGCATAGTCCATGCGCTCACCCCGACTCAGGGTCTGGCCCAGCTCAATCACCAAAGGTGACTGGGCATCGCCGGCAATGACCGCTTGCAACGTCACGGTCACCGCTTTTTTGCTGACGCTCGCCACCATCGCCTGCCAAGCTCCCCCCTGACCATTGAACAGCACCAGAGGCTCACCAGGCTGCATACGCAAAACCCGCCCTACATGGTTGGCGGCACTTTCTGACAATTCAATGGTACTGGCTGCCTGAAGGGGCTGGTCAGAGAAAATTCGGGGATTTCGCATTGGATGATACTGGCGTGGCGGTGCAAATGGCCGGCATTATAAGCACCGGCCATGGTGAAAGATAGAACTGCAAGCACTCAGGCCAGAGGAATACCCAGGTTGTCACAGATGCCCTGGCAGGGGCCTGCCTGATTGAGCGTGTAAAAATGCAGTCCCGGTACACCGTCTTGCAGCAGATTTTCACACAGTCGGGTCACCACCTCTTCACCAAACTTCTGAATGCTGTCGGTATCATCGCCGTAGGCTTCGAGCTGTTTGCGAATCCAGCGGGGTATTTCTGCGCCACAGGCATCGGAAAAACGCGACAGACGGAAGTAATTGGTGATCGGCATAATGCCCGGCACCACGGGGATCTCAATTCCCAGGCCGTGGAGACGTTCAAGGAAATAATGGTAACTGTCGGGATTAAAAAAGTACTGGGTAATGGCCGAATCCGCACCGGCGTCAACTTTACGCTGAAAGTTTTCCAGGTCTTTCTCCATGGTCGGCGCCTGGGGATGCACTTCCGGATAGGCCGCCACTTCGA
Source organism: Endozoicomonas sp. (assembly GCA_027942505.1). Classification (GTDB taxonomy): domain Bacteria; phylum Pseudomonadota; class Gammaproteobacteria; order Pseudomonadales; family Endozoicomonadaceae; genus Endozoicomonas. The sequence continues at coordinate 20,025 of JAQFVO010000278.1, forward strand.
TATGAAAATGGTCCCCGGTTTCACTGCGGATAAACTCGACCAGCTCATTGGCGTGACGCAAATCGCCACGCTCGTGTCCCATGCCGGAGGGCAGATCGCCACGCAGGGCAACGATACGATCGATCCCCTGCTGGCGGTAGAGATGCAACAACGCTTTGATCTGCTCTCGTGAGTCACCAACGCAGGATAGGTGTGGAGCCGTGGCAATAGCCGTCTCACTCTGGGTAGAGAGCACGGTGGCCAGCGTACCGTCACGCGTTGAGCCACCAGCCCCGTAAGTAACGGAGAAAAACTCCGGCTGATAACGGGCCAGGTCCAGAGCACTGTCCACCAGCTTTTTGCAACCTTCGGCCGTTCGGGTGGGAAAAAACTCAAAACTGATGGCGACTGAACTGCTGAAATTATCGGTCATGGTATTCACCAGCATGAGGGTTCTCACGGGACCAAAGCCCCGTTCAGAACATTAGTATTTGTAATCATCTCCCTTAAAAGGCCCATCAACCGGTACGTTGATGTACGCGGCCTGATCAGGGGTTAACCGGGTCAGGACACCGCCAAACCCGGCCACCATATAGGTGGCTACTTCTTCATCCAGTTTTTTCGGCAGCAGCGTTACGGTCAGCTTGCCGGGCTTCTCATGAGCAGGCAGATCAGCGAACCGGGCCTGGTAGAGGTGAATCTGGGCCAGCACCTGGTTGGCAAACGAACCATCCATAATGCGTGATGGATGGCCTGTGGCATTACCCAGGTTGACCAGCCGCCCCTCAGCCAGAAGGATCAGATGGTCATTGCCTGCCCCCCGGATAATCTTGTGAACCTGAGGCTTGATCTCCAGCCACTCCCAGTTTTCACGCATATAACCGGTATCAATCTCAGTATCGAAATGCCCGATGTTGCAGACCACACAGCCGCTTTTCAGGGCCGATAGCATATGCCGGTCGCAGACATGCACATTGCCGGTGGTGGTTACCAGCAAGTCGGTGGTGGCCAGCAGCTCCTTGTTGATGGCCGCTTCGGTGCCATCGTTAACGCCGTTCAGATAGGGCGATACCACCTCGAAGCCGTCCATACAGGCCTGCATGGCGCAGATGGGATCAATCTCCGTGACTTTGACAATCATGCCCTCCTGACGCAGGGATGCGGCAGAACCTTTACCCACATCGCCATAACCGATCACCAGCGCTTTCTTACCTGACAGCAGGTGGTCTGTGGCCCGTTTGATGGCGTCGTTGAGGGAGTGGCGGCAGCCATATTTGTTGTCATTCTTGCTTTTGGTAACAGCGTCATTCACGTTGATGGCCGGCACCTTCAGCGTCCCTTTGGCCAGCATATCCAGCAGACGGTGCACGCCGGTGGTGGTCTCTTCGGAAATACCGTGAATGCCATCGAGCAGATGTGGGAACTTCGTGTGCAGCAGATAGGTCAGGTCACCGCCATCGTCCAGCACCATATTGCCGTGCCAGGGTTCCCCGTGACCGTCAAGAATGGTCTGCTCAATGCACCACCAGAACTCCTCTTCAGTCTCACCCTTCCAGGCAAACACCGGGATGCCGGCGGCAGCAATTGCCGCAGCGGCGTGGTCCTGGGTGGAGAAGATGTTGCATGACGACCAGCGCACCTCGGCACCGAGGGCAACCAGAGTTTCGATCAACACAGCAGTCTGAATGGTCATGTGAATGCAGCCCATGATCCTGGCCCCCTTAAGCGGCTGCTGATCACGGTACTTGGCACGAATGGCCATCAGGGCGGGCATCTCGCCTTCGGCAATCTCAATCTCCCTGCGGCCCCATGGGGCCAGAGAGATATCGGCTACTTTGAAGGCTTGGGAAGAGAGGTTGTCGATGCTGGTTGTCAAATCCGGGTTGGCGCTCATAGTCATCTCGCTGTGCATATGAACCAAAACAGATTGAGCCTAGCAGCGGGCTTAACCTATATCAATTTATGTTGATATAGATTTTCATTGTCCGCAGGCTGGCTTGCCAACAATCTCTCAAATATGGCGTTTACAATATTGCCGCTTTTCGCAGTATCTCGGCCTTGTCAGTTCGCTCCCAAGTGAACTCTGACTCCTCCCGACCAAAATGGCCGTAGGCAGCTGTCGCCTGGTAGATAGGCCGTTTGAGATCGAGCATCCTGACCAGGCCACCGGCACGCAGGTCAAAAAACTCTCGAATCAACTCAACGATGTGCCCATCGCTCACCTTGCCGGTGCCAAACGTATTGACGGCTATGGAAGTTGGCCTGGAGACACCAATGGCATAAGAAATCTGGATTTCACAGCGATCGGCCAGACCGGCAGCGACGATATTCTTGGCCACATAGCGCCCGGCATAGGCCGCAGAGCGGTCAACCTTGGATGGGTCCTTGCCAGAGAACGCGCCGCCACCGTGGCGCGCCATGCCGCCATAGGTATCGACAATGATCTTGCGCCCGGTCAGACCACAGTCGCCCACAGGCCCGCCAATGACAAAATTGCCGGTAGGGTTGATGTGGTATTTGGTCTGGTCATGAAGCCAGCCCTGCGGGAAGACTGGCTTGATAATCTGCTCCAGCACCTCACGGCGAATTTCCGCCAGCGATACAGACGGCGAGTGCTGGGTGGAGAGCACAACTGCATCAACGCCGGCAACCTTGCCGTTGTGATCGTAACGCATGGTGACCTGACTCTTGGCATCAGGACGCAGCCAGGGTAACACGCCATTTTTGCGCAACTGGGCCTGACGCCTGACCAGCTCGTGGGCATAGTAAATGGGCGCCGGCATCAACACCGGCGTTTCGTTGGTGGCATAACCGAACATCAATCCCTGGTCACCAGCACCCTGCTCACGATCGGTGGTTTCGTCAACACCCACGGCGATATCCGGAGACTGCTTGCCAATAGCGTTGATGACCGCCACAGACTCCCCATCAAACCCCAAATCGCCGTGATTATACCCGATGCTGGTCACCACATTGCGTACCAGCTCTTCAATATCAACATACGTGGTGGTGCGTACTTCGCCGGCAACAACAACCATGCCGGTTTTTACCATGGTTTCAACGGCCACCCTGGCGTTGGGATCATCCTTGATGATGGCGTCCAGAACGGCATCGGAAATCTGGTCAGCAACCTTGTCCGGATGCCCTTCAGAAACCGACTCCGAGGTAAATAGCGAATACTCAGACATAGCCGTTGGACCCTCTTGCATGGAGTGAACTCGCCGGTTTCAAGCGGCAAGCGGGCAGGTCAGCGCCTTATTCGGGCAGAAAAAAACGCCTTACCTGAATCTGAAAACCGTTACGCAGTCCCAGGTATTGGGACTCCCCCCCCTCCAGACCGACCTTGTCAGCCCATTGCGCCAACTCCCGGGCACTGAACCCCAGCCACAGATCGCCGCAGGACTCCCGCACCCAGTCCTGGTCGTGGTGGCTCAGGTCACTGATGAACAGGCTGCCACCGGGCTTTAACAACCGACCGGCCCATTTAAAGATATCTGCCGGGCTGGGCACATGGTGCAACACCATGTTGACCACGATGCAGTCAAAAGCACCGGCCATAGTACCCAGCGTGTCGATCTCGCCATGGGCAAAGGTGACGTTGTTAATCCCCTGCTCCCGGGTGAGTGCGCGGGCGTAATCGAGCATTTTTTCTGAGTTATCCACGGCGTAAACCAGCTTGAACCCACCGGCCAGGGTGGGCAGAAACTCACCCTCACCTGGCCCTAACTCCAGGGCCAGACTGCGCTCCGGGAACGTTGTGGCTGCTATCAGGTCAGCCACGGTATCGGCATAAAGCTGATGTTCAGCGATCAACTCCTGGTGCTGGCGAAACTCCCGGGCGTTACGGGCAAAAAAAGCCCTGGACAACTCCGATCGCTGCTGGCCGATCGCCTGCAGGCGCTTGTCCAGATCATCCGGCAGTGGCAAACCATCAACCGCCTGCAACAGCGCCCGCACAACGCCTTCAAGGTGCTCACCGGCCGGTGGCAGGGCGCGGCGGTAGAAAACCGTGTTGCCCTCTTTGCGCGTCGAGACCAGCCCAGCCTGAAGCAGCACCTTCAAATGGTGGCTCATGGCCGGCTGGCGCATGGCAAAAACCGCGCTGAGTTCCAGCACGCTGATCGACTCGGTGCACAGAACCCTCAGAATCTGTAATCTCAGTACATCACCACCGGCCTTGCTCAGGGCGGCCAGCTGTTCGAAAGCATCCGTCAAGACAAAATATCCTTGCTGTTCTGTTCAGCGCCTGGCACTGAACAAGACCGTTGAACTGCCGCCGACTGCGACGCTGAAGTCTAGCAACCGTCAAAACCTGCATCAAAAGATTTTTATATATCCCGAATAAACACAACAGATCAATTCTCTGCACTATATTAATTCATCGCTTTGCGACCCACTTCAGAGGATGTTGCGAAAGAAGTGCTCATGGCAATGGGTCGAAGACCCCCGGGAAAGTGGCTGGTCTGCTCGCGCCACGGCTGAGTTCGGTGGCATCTTTCTGGTTACCGTTTTCGGGTGCAGACTGCCACCGGTGTGTGCGCCTCTGGTCATTGGAGGCAGAAAAGTAAGCCGCAATGAATAAAACACCCGCCAAGGGCATTGCCGACAGGGCAAATCCCATGCTCTGGCTGCAAATTGCCATGATGTCCTGCTGTACCTTTAATTTTGATATTCTCTGGAATCTGAAGGAGTCACTGCTGATTACCCGCCTGGGTGCCGAGGTGATCCCCCTGATCAAGCTGGCGGTGGTTATGCCGGTGGCGTTTGTCTTTTTGATCAGCTACAGCTTTCTGGCCAACCGGCTCAACAAGCGAACGCTGTTTGCCGTGGCCCTGATTCCCTTCCTGGTCTGGATGCCACTGTTCTCCCTGGTGATCTACCCCAACCTGGAACAGTTTGCCCTGACCAGCGCCTTTGACCTGCTCTCCCCGTTGATACCGGAGCACTTGCAATACATCGTTGGCATCATCTGTTACTGGCCTCTGACCCTCTTCTTTGCCCTGGCAGAGCTGTGGGGGTCAGCAGTGATCTGCATCCTATTCTGGACGGCGGTGAACGATTTCCACAACACCGAGAGCGCCACCCGGCAATACCCGTTGATCACCATGATTGGCAGCAGCGCCTCTATCTTCTCAGGCCCACTGCTTTATTACTG